>JBJMWH010000023.1:0-12218 GCA_045810245.1 Burkholderiales bacterium
CGCGACCTCGAGGACGGAGAAATCCTGGTCAAGGAGGGTGCGAGCGACAACCGCGTGTATGCGCTCCTGAGCGGCGCGCTCGGCGTTTCGAGACAAATGGACGGCGAGTGGCACAACATCCACGTCCTCACCAAGGGCGACCTCGCCGGCGAGCTTGGCTTCATGGATGACCGGCCGCGTTACGCGGCGCTGCGCGCGCTCGGGTCCACCCGGGTCTTGAGCCTGGAGCGCGACAAGCTGGAGTCGCTCCTCGAGCGCGAGCCGCTGATCGTGTACCGGGTGATGCGCGCGATCTTTCGCGTCGTGCACGTCATCCTCAACCGCGTAGCGATGCAATCGAGCGAGCTGACGAACTACATGTTCAAGGTCCACGGCAAGTACTAGCGCGAACGGCAGGGTTTGATGAAGCTCGCCAAGTACGTCAAATTCCGCGAGGAGAAATTCGGCGGCGTGCTGTTCGAGACGCGCTCCGAGAAGGTGTTCACCCTCAATCCCAGCGCGACCGCGGTGGTGCGCGAGATCCAGGCGGGCAGCGAGGAGCGCGACATCCCGGCGCGCCTGAAGGCGCGCTACGGCGGCGAGGGCGACACGATCGAGCGCGAGGCGCAGAGCTTCATCGCCGAGCTGCGGCAGAAGGGTCTGGTGGAAGACTGACCGTGCCCATCCCGGCGAGCACGCCGGCCGCCACCGGCTCGGGCGACCTCGGCGCGCCGCTCTACATCGCCTGGCAGGTCACGAACGAATGCAACCTCGCCTGCCTGCACTGCATCGAGGAAAGCGGCCCCGGCAAGGCATTCCCTGACGAGCTCGGCGACGAGCAGGTCTTCGCGGTGCTCGAGCAGGTGATCGACCTCGAGGTGCCCTATCTCTCGTTCTCGGGCGGCGAGCCGATGGTCCACCGGCGCTTCTTCGACATGGCGGAGTACGTCTGCCGCAGGAATGGCCAGCTCAAGGTCGAAACCAACGGCCACTATCTCGGCCCGGAGAATTGCGCACGCCTGAAGGACATCGGCGTCAAGGCGGTGCAGGTGAGCCTCGACGGCGCGACCCGCGACACCTTCAACCGCATGCGGGTGCGAGGCAATTTCGATACGGCAATCCAGGGGTTGAAGAATCTGCGGAGCGCCGGCGTGCCGATCGAGATCAACTACTCGCCTACGTCTTTCAACGCGCACGAAATCGGCAGCGCGGTCGATCTCGCGTTCGAGCTCGGCGCCTATAGCTTCTACACCGGACGCACGATGTACACCGGCAACGCGGTCAAGACCTGGCACCGCATGGCGCCGACGGAAGAGCAGTACGCAGCGTTTTTCGAGACCTTGCACCGCAAGAGCGCGGAGTACCGCGACCGCATGCGCGTGCATTTTCACGAGATGGGGCTGTTGGAGGAGTTGCGCTATCGCCTGCATCACCCGGCAGCGCTCCTCATCGTGCTCCCCAACGGCCTGGTGAAGCTCATCAACGCGCTTCCCTTTGTCTGCGGCGACCTGCGCAAGCAGACGCTCGGCGAGATCTGGGGCCGGTTCCAGCGCGCATGGCAGGACCCGCGCGTAGCCAAGTTCGTCGACGACCTTGCCACCGATCCGCGGAAGACCGCGACGCTTCATCAATGGATCTATCTCTAGATTCCCCATGGAAGCGCTTGTGGCTGGTGTTCAGCCTGGTGCGCTACCGCTTCTTTCTCTATGCCGGGCTGCTGCCCTATCTCCTCGGCGCGGCCTGGGCATACGCCATGGCAGGCGCGTTCGACGCTGCGCTGTTCTGGAGCGGCCTCGGCGGCGTGGTGCTGGCCGTCGTCGGGGTCGAGTCGTTCAACGAGTACTTCGATTCGCAGATGGGCACCGATCGGGTGTTCAACCCGGAAGATCTGCCGCCGATGTCCGGCTGGGTGCTGTGGCTCGGCATCGCGGCTTTCGCCGGCGCGGCGGCGCTCGGCATCTATCTCGCGTATCGCGGCGGCTGGCCGATTCTCGCGTTCGCAGCGCTTGGCGGCCTCGCGGCGATCTTCTACGTCGCGCCGCCGATCCGCTGGGCCTACCGCGGCCTGGGGGAAACCGTGATCGCGCTGTCGTACGGGCCGTGGATGGTGCTCGGCAGCCTCTACCTGCACACCGGGTCGGTCTCGTGGGGCGCGCTCTGGGCTTCGCTCGTGCCGGGGCTCCTCATCATGGCCCTCGCCGTAGTGAACGCGATTCCGGATTACCACCAGGACCGGCTGGTCGGAAAGCGCAACCTCGTCGTACGGCTCGGCCGAAGGCGCGGCGTGTGGCTCTACCTCGCTCTCGCCGCGGCCGGGTTGGTGGTTCCGGCGCTCGGCGTCGCCACCGGCGTGTTTCCGGTGACCTGCCTCGCGACGCTGCTGGCGGCGCCGCTTCTGGTGCAGAGCGCCCGGGTCGCGGTACGCACCTACGAATCGCCGCGCCAGTTCGTGCCGGCGATCCGCGCCGTGGTCGCCTGCTATCTTGCCGCCGCCGCCTTGTTTTCCGTGGGCCTCGTATGGCGTATCGCATAGACGGCCTGCGAGCACCGCTGTTCGTCTCCTGGCAGATCACGCGCGACTGCGATCTCGCCTGCCTGCATTGCTGCACCGAGTCGGCGCCCGGCAAGCGGCTGCCCGATGAGCTCGATCGCACGGAAGCGATGAAGGTCGTGGACGAGATCGTCCGCAACGAGGTGCCCTACGTCATGCTGTGCGGCGGGGAGCCGCTGGTGGCACCGCTTTTCTTCGAGCTCGCCGAGGCGCTGGGCGCGGCCGGCGCGCAGCTCAAGATCGAGACCAACGGCCAGCGCTTCGATGGCGAAGCGGCCCGCCGGCTCGCCCGTCTGCCGATACGCTCGATCCAGGTGAGCCTCGACGGCGACACGCAGGCCGTCTATGAGCGCCAGCGGCCCGGCGGCTCGCTCACCAAGGCGCATGCGGCCTGCCGCGCTGTGCGCGCGGCCGGGCTGCCGCTCGAGATCACGTTCGCGCCGACGCGCGTTAACCTCCACGAGGCCGCCGCGGTGATCCGGCGCGCGCGCGAGCTGGGTGCTTTTCGCTTCAATTCCGGGCAGCTCATGCGCGTCGGCACCGCAGCGCGCCACTGGGCGCGCCTGGCGCCGCCGGCCGAGGCATGGAGCGAGCTGCGCTCGCTCTTTGCGCGCGAGGCCGCCGTCGGCGGCATGGAAATCTGCTTCGAGCCGTTCACCCTCGCCGAAGGCCTGCGCCGCAGCGCGCACGAGCCGCCCGCCACACTGCTCATCCTTCCGAACGGCTGGGTGAAGGTCGCTGCGCCGCTGCCGCATGTCTGCGCCGACCTGCGGCGCTGCAGTCTGCAAGACGCGTGGCGCGCCTATCGGCGAGCGTGGCACGAACCTGCAGTCGTGCAAGACCTGCGCGAGGCGCTGGCCGACGAGTCGCGCCACCGGCTGGCGAACCGTTGGCAATACATGAACCTCATCAGCGCCTGAACATTCGAACGACTCAAGGGAGAAGACAGCATGGCAATCGAACCGCAGCGAAGGGATGGACTCTGGCGGCGCCTGACGCGGCCGAGCGTGCACTGGTCCGTGCTGACGCTCCTCATCATCGGCCTCATTGCCGGCGCCGCGGCGACGGTCGGCACAGTGGTGATGGTCGAGGTAACCGGAACGGACAAATTCTGCGGTACCGCCTGCCACTCGATGCAGTGGGTGGCGCAGGAGCACAAGGCGAGCGTGCACGTGGCGAACCGCACGGCGTTCCACGCCGGCTGCCACGACTGCCACATCCCGAAGCATTACCCCGAGCTTCTCGTATACAAGGCGAAGGCCGGCATCAAGGACGCCATCGGCGAGATGCGGGGCGTCATCGACACCGAGGAGAAGTTCAAGAAGGAGCGCCTGCGCATGGCGAAGGCGGTGTGGGATGAATACAAGGCCAACAACTCCCAGAACTGCCGTAACTGCCACGAGTTCACGCCGGAAGCGCTGAAGAAGCAGAAGGAGTTCGCCCAGCCGATGCACCAGCAGGTGCTCGAGGGCAAGGCGACCTGCATCGACTGCCACAAGGGCGTCGGGCATGTCGCGCCAACGGAATGAAATTCTGTTATTCTGGTTTGAGACTTTTTCGTGGGAGGCATCGATGGGCCACGCTGAACCGAATCCGCGGGAAGAGCAGCACGAAGCAAGGACCGAGCAGGCCAAGCCGGCCGAACGCCTGAACTGGGAAACGCCGAGGATGGAGGACGTTTCCGAGCAGGTGATGGCCCAGCCCTACATCCGCTTCACCTGAAATAGTCCGCAATTCACCCCGATCCCGGGGCGCGTGGACGCTCGGTCGACGAGTTTCGCGCGCCCCTTTTTCTTGCCTGGCAGCTCACCAACCGCTGCGGCGCGCGCTGCATCGCCTGCTGCGAGGAATCCGGCCCGGACCGCGCCTGGCGCGATGAGCTCGGCCGGAACGAAGCGCTCGGGCTTGCGCACCGCATCGTGGAGTCGGGCATCCCCTACGTCGCCTTCGGCGGCGGCGAGCCGCTCGGCGTGCCGCACTGCTGGGAGCTGTTCGAGCGGCTCGCAGCGGGCGGCGTCGCGCTCAAGATCGAGACCGACGGCAGCCGCATCGACGAGCGCGCGGCCGAGCGCCTGGCGAGGCTTGCCGTCGAATGCGTGCAGATCTCGGTGGATGGTGCCGGCGCGGCCACGCACGAAAGGATGCGCCCCGGAGGGAGTTTCCACGCGGCGCTCGGGGGCATCCGGCGGCTCGTTGCCCGCGGCCTCGCGCCTCAGCTCGTGTTCGTTCCTACCCGGCACAACATCGGCGAAGCAACCGCCGCCTACGAGCTCGCGGTCGAGCTCGGCTGCAGCGCGTTCGTGACCGGGCCGCTGATGCGCATCGGCCGGGCGGCGGCCGACTGGGACTCGATCGCTTGCACCGATCAGCAGTGGCAATCCACGCTCGTTGAGCTCCAAAAGGCCGCAAAGTCGAAACAAGGAGCAATTACGCTCTCGATCTATCCCTGGGACATCCTCACCGAGCTGGAGCAGCGCCTCGAGAGCCCGCAGGCGATGCTGCTCGTCGTGCCCAACGGCAAGGTCAAGCTCCTGAATGCGCTTCCGTTTGCGCCCGCCGACCTGCGGCGCGATTCGCTCGAGCAGGCCTGGGAGGCCTATCGCGAGGCCTGGCGCTCCGACGAGGTGCGCGATTTCGTCGCGGCTTGCCGCGCAGATCCGGCGCTCCTGAGGCATGCGAACGAAACGTGGGATAGGACCAAGGTCTAATTGCCGTTCGACGGCGGCTGCCGCACGCTCCACCCCAAGGTTCGTTTAAATCCAGAAAAAGGAGCACGTCATGCGCAACACCCTCGCCCTTCTCGCGGCCCTTGCCTGTTCCGCGGCGCTTCCCGCCGCCGCCCAAAAGCCCGACGTCACGGGCGGCACCGCCGTGGCGAGCGAGCCCGGCAAAGCAGCGATGGCGCGCACGATCAAGGTCACGGCGCAGGTCATGGCGATCGAAAAAGGTACCCGTACCATCACGTTGAAGGGACCCGACGGCAAGACGGCCGATGTCGTCGCCGGAGAGGAAGTGAAGAATTTCCCGCAGATCAAGGTCGGTGACTTCGTGGTGGTGGAGGTCATGCAGTCGCTCGCCCTCGAGTTGAGGAAGACCAAAGGCGGCGAAGCGATCGCTGCGCGCGAGGGTGCGGTCACCGCCAAGCCCGGCGAGCGCCCCGCCGCCATGGCGGGCCGCGAGATCACCGCGATCGCCAAAGTCACCGCGGTGGACCCGAAGGGGAAGACCATCTCGCTCAAGGGCCCGCGCGGCAACGTCGTGAAGCTCGACGTGCAGAACCCCGATCAGTTCAAGGTGGTGAAGGTGGGCGACGAAGTCCAGGTCACCTACACCGAAGCCGCCGCGGTCTCGGTGGAGCCCGGCAAGAAGCCCGCCGCGGCCAAGAAGAAATCGCCCTAGAACTGGAACAACGCGCTCAAGGAAAACAGGTCCACGCGATCGACGTCCTGGACCTGGAAGCGCTCGTACTCGGCGCGCAAGCCGAGCTTCCAGATGGTGAACCCGACGCCGAGGCCATAGAAGGTATCGGTGCCGGACTTGCTCGTGGTCGAGCCAGCTATGGTGGTATCCGCGCTCCAGTTGATGGCGCCCGCCTTGCCGTACAGGTCGATCGGTCCGAGCGGAAGGATCGCGAGCCCGGCCAGGCTCGGCCCGTGCAGCTTGGTCTGGACCCTCTGTGCGCCCACGGTCTGCGATGGCTTGCCGAAGTCGGTATAGGCGCCTTCGATGGCGAGGTCGACAAGCGGCACCTTGAAGCGCCATCCAATGAACGCCTTGTACGCCGCGTCGTTCGAATCGAATGTCTCGGTATTGATGTTGTCCTTGATACCCGCCTTGCCTATGGCGGCGCCCAGGTACAGGCCTTCGGCGTGGAGCTGAGAGACGAAGAGGCTCAGCAGCCCTCCTGCAACGATCGCTGGCCATTTGCGGTTCATTGGCTGCTCCTTCCTTATTGAGACTGCGTGAAGCTGCCGCCGAGAGCGAGGTGCAGGTTCACCCGCTGCACCAGGCGCTCGACCTGCACGCGCAGCCGCGCGGTGCGCGCGGCGTGCAGCGCGAGGCTCTGCTGCTGCACCGCGCGCAGGTCGCCTACGCCGACGCGGAAGCGCACGTTGGCGAGCTCGAGCGCGCGGGCGTTGTCCGCGACAGCCTGGGTGAGGATCGCTTCGCGATCGTCGAGCACGAAGGCGCTCGAGAGCGCGTTCTCCACTTCGCCGAATGCACGCGCGCCGACGCGGCCGTATTCGGCGAGCGCCTGTTTCTGCTCGGCGGTACGAACGTCGACCTGGCCCTGAAGCGCTCCGCCGGTAAAGAGCGGGGCGGTGAGCGAGGCGCCTGCGCTCCAGATCGGGTTGTCGCGCTCCTTGAGCACGAAGAGCTCGCTCGAGATGCTGGTGACCGCGGCGGTGAGCGAGATGCGCGGCAGCCGCGCCGCTTTCGCTTCCTCGACGCGGTAGAACGCCGCCGCCACCCGCCGTTCCGCGGCGATCACGTCCGGCCGACGCTCGAGCAGCTCCGAAGGCATGCCGACGGGGACCGGCCCGGGCAGCGCGGCGAGCTGCGCCGGGACGGCGAGCGCCGCGGCCGGATAGCGCCCGGCAAGCGCCTCGAGCGCGCGCACCGCCTGCTGGTACGTGAGGTCGAGGCTGCGCGCCGTGTCGCGGAACGTCCCCAGGTTCGCCTTCGAGAGCGCGACGTCGTACTCGTCGCCCCGGCCGATGCGCAGCCGGTCCTGCGCGAGCGCCAGCTGCTTCTCCGAAGAGCCCGCCATTTCCTCCGCGATCGCCTTCTGCAGGCGCGCCTCGGTGGCGAGGAACCAGCTCTTGGCGACGAGCGCGGCGAGCGACTGGCGCGCGTACTCGGCGTCGAGCGCCGCCGAGGTGTACTGATCGCGGGCCGATTCGCGCCCGGCGCGCACGCGGCCCCACAGGTCGAGCTCCCAGTTGGCGAAGACGCCCACGCCTTCGAGCCCGCTCGAATCGCCGCTCAGCGAGCCGCCGCCGCGCGCGAGCGCGTTCACCTGCGGCAGCAGCGTCGCGCCGGCAACCTTGACGTAGGACGCCGCCTGCTCGACCCGCGCGGCCGCAACCTGCAGGTCCGGGTTGTACTTGAGCGCTTCCTGCACCAGCGCATCGAGTTGCGGGTCGTTGAATGCGGCGAGCCAGGCCTGCTCGCCGACCGCGCCCGCCGTGCTCGCGGCGCCGCCCGCGGTCGTCCACCCCGGCGGCAGTTGCAGGTTCGGAAGGGATTGCTTGGTGAGCTCGGCGCGCTCGGGCGGCTTGGTCAGCGCACAGCCGGCAAGCGCCGCAACCACGAACGCTACCGCCAGGACGGAGCGGCGCACGCGCATCCCTTCAGTGCAGCTTGAGGATCAGGTAGTTCAGGTACGAGCCGACCCGGATGATCACCTTGCGGATGATGTGCACCGCGTGCAGGTGGTCGGTGTAGATGGCCGCGTCGCCGGCCGCGCCGGCGGCGAGAAACAGCGCCTGGTCGCGCTCGGCGACGTTGAACTTGACCGCGTAGCGGCCCGCCGGCATCGCCTGCATGCCGGACGTCGGCAGGGTGCCGCTCGCTTGAAGCTGTCCCTGGCCGATGGCCCAGACGATCGAGTCGACCTTCCCCTTGATGATCTTGCCGGGCATGGTCTTCAGCGAGAACTCGACTTCGTTGCCGGGCTCGACCTTGTGCAGCTCGTTCTGGTTATAGAAGGCGACCACCTGGCCTCCCGCCTCGACGAGCGTCATCACCGGATTCACCGGCAGCCCGGCGACGAAGCCGCCGGGGCGAAGCTGCAGGTTCACCACGTAGCAGTCGCACGGCGATTGCGTGGTCGTCTGGTCGAGCAGCCATTTCGCGTTCTCGAGCTGCGCGCGGATCTGCGCGACCTGCGCGAATTCACCCTTCAGCGTGGCGCCGAGCTTCTGGCCGATCTGCCGTTCGCTCGACACGGCCTGCCCTTCCGAGGCGCGCGCCTGGATTTCCGCGCTGCGCGCCGCGCCGAGCTGGCCCTCGAGCTCCTTGATCTCCGTCTCGGTGCGCTCAAGGTCGAAGCGGTTGCCGGCGCCGGTCTTCACCAGCTCCCGGTACTGCTCGGCGCGCCTGCGCGCGAGCGCGAGCTTGGCTTCGACCTCGCGCGTGCGGCTCGCGGCCTGCCCGATCGCACCGCGGGTCTCGTCGATCTTGGCGGCGGCGCCTCTCGCCGATTCCTTCAGTTCGCGCTGCCCGGCCTGGGTGTTGACAAGCTGCGCCTCGAGCATGTTGACGTCGAGCTGGTAAGGCGTCGGGTCGACCCGGAACAGCACCTCGCCCCTCTTCACCAGGCGGTTACCCTCCTCCACCGGCACGTCGATCACCCGGCCCCGGACCTGCGACACGATCGGCACGGTGTACTTGAAGACGCGCACGTCCGACGACGACGGCGCATAGATGTTGAGCAGCAGGATCAGCGCGGTGAGGGCGACGATCGGGATGATCACCACCGTGACCTGGGTGCCGATGTTCCACGGCAGCCACTTCAGCTTGATGAAGATCAGCCAGACGAAGAACGAGTAGATGCCGAGCAGCAGGACTTCCATCTACGCCGCCTTGTCCTTGGCCGTGTTCGAAGCCGGCGCCCGTGCCTGGGCATCGGCGAGCCGCAGGCGCGCGAGCTCGTCCTTCAGCGTCCTCAGGTTGGGCGGCAGCGCGCCGCGCGCTTCCATCGCCTCCAGCTCCTCGCGCAGGTGGGCGGCCTCTTCCGGCACCAGACTGCCCTCGCGGTGCTTCTCGGCCATCTCGTCGAAGAAATCTTCGTGCTTGTCCGTGCCATAGGCCATGCGATGCATGACCGGCTTGGTGAAGGCCCACAACCAGGCGATCGGCCAGAGCAGGCCCCCGAACACCAGCGACAGCAGGCACAGGGTGGTGATCGCCGCGGTCTGCGGGTGGTGGCGCTTTTCCGCGATCTTCTCCGGCAGCACGTGGACGATCCAGAACACGACGATCCCGACCGCCGGCACGAGGAACAGCACCACGATCGCCAGGATGTCGGCCGCCGTGTCGAGCGTTTCCCCGGACAGGAACGACGCCTGCGCCGGCGGGGCCGCGAGCGCATACGCCAGGCTCGCGAGAAGCAGTCTCTTCAGCATGACCCTCCCTTTGGAGAGGATTTTAGCCCGCCGGCAAAGCTTGAACCCATACCGATCTAGTGTGCTTAAGCCGGCTCTGGGCGGGTATTGGACTTTGGTCCTATCCCCCGGTAAAAGATTCAAAACCTCATGCGTCGTCAAGCGCCAACGCTCCTGATCGTCGCCGGAATTCTGGCTGCCTGCTCCGGAGACAAGCCGGCGACTTACCAAGGCTATGTCGAAGGTGAATACGTGCACGTCGCCTCGCCGGTCGGCGGCCGGCTCGAGCGCCTGCTCGTGCAGCGCGGGCAGACCGTCGAGCCGAAGGCGCCGCTCTTCAAGCTGGAGGCCGAGGAGGAAACAGCGGCCAAGCGCCAGGCCGACGAGCAGCTCAAGGCGTCGCAGGCTCAGCTCGCCGACCTGCGCGTCGGCCGGCGCAATCCCGAGCTCGACGTCGCCAAAGCGCAGCTCGCACAGGCGATTGCTGCCGAGCAGCAGGCGGCGCAGCAGCTCAAGCGCGACGAGGCGCAATTCGAGATCGGCGGCATCCCGCGCGCGCAGCTCGAGGATTCGCGCGCGAATCACGCGATCAAGGCGGCGCGTGTGCGCGAGCTCCAAGGCCAGCTCGACGTCTCGCGGCTGCCGGCGCGCGAGGACCAGATCCGGGCGCAGGACGCCCAGGTGGCGGCCGCGCGCGCGGCGTCGAGCCAGTCGAGCTGGCGCCTCGAGCAGAAGCAGGTGGCCGCAACCGAGGGTGGGCTGGTGGTCGATACGCTGTACCGAGAAGGCGAATGGGTGCCGCCCGGCAGCGCCGTCGTGCGCATGCTGCCGCCGAAGAATGTGAAGGTCCGCTTCTTCGTTCCCGAGCCGGTTGCCGGTGGCCTGAAGCCGGGCCGTAACATCGCCTTGCGCTGCGACGGCTGCGGCGACGAAGTGCCTGCTACGGTGAGCTACATTGCATCCGAGCCCGAGTACACGCCGCCGGTCATCTATAGCAACGAAACGCGCGCCAAGCTCGTGTTCATGGTCGAGGCGCGACCGGCCGTGGAAAACGCGGGACGCCTGCGGCCTGGACAGCCGGTTGCGGTCACATTGAGATGAACGCGCTCGCGATCGACGTGCACGCGCTGAACAAGCATTTCGGCGACAAGCACGTCGTCAGCGATCTCTCGCTGCGCGTGAACCGCGGCGAGATTCTCGGCTTCCTCGGCCCCAACGGCAGCGGCAAGACCACCTCGATCCGCATGATGTGCGGCCTGCTCACGCCGGACTCCGGCTCCGGCACCTGTCTCGGCTACGACATCGTGAAGCAGAGCCGCGAGATCAAGCGCCGCGTCGGTTACATGACGCAGCGCTTTTCCTTCTGGGAGGATCTGTCGATCCGCGAGAACCTCGATTTCGTCGCGCGCATCTACGAGATGCCCTCGCGCCGCGAGGCGGTCGAGCGCGCGATCGAGGGGCTGAATTTGAAGGCACGCTCGACACAGCTCGCCGGGTCGCTCTCGGGCGGCTGGAAGCAGCGGCTCGCGCTCGCCGCGTGCATGCTGCACCAGCCGGAGCTCCTGCTGCTCGACGAGCCGACCGCGGGTGTGGATCCCAAGGCGCGGCGCGAGTTCTGGGAAGAGCTGCACGCGCTCGCCGCGCGCGGCATCTCGATCCTGGTGAGCACGCATTACATGGACGAAGCCGAGCGCTGCCACAAGCTCGCCTATATCGCCTACGGCAGGCTGATGGCGCAAGGCACGGCCGCGGAGATCATCGAGGGCGCGCGCCTGTCCACGTGGTCGGTGACCGGCGAAGACCTCGCCGCAGTCGCGGCGAAGCTGGAGGGTCAGCCAGGCGTCGAGCAGATCGCGGCCTTCGGCTCGGCGCTCCACGTCACCGGCCGGGATGCCGCCGCGCTCGAGGCGTCGCTGCGCCGCGCGACCGGCGGCACTGCCTGGCGCGTCGAGCGCGCCGAAAGCGGGCTGGAAGACGTGTTCATCCATCTCATGAGCCGCTCGGCCGACAACTTCGGAGCGAGGCCGTGAATCGGTTCTCGTTCTCGCGCTGGTGGGGGATCGTGCTGAAGGAGTTCCTGCAGCTGCGGCGCGACCGCATCACGTTCGGCATGATCGTCGGCATGCCGATCGTGCAGCTTGTGCTGTTCGGCTACGCCATCAACGCGGACCCGAAACACCTGCCCACCGCCGTGGTGATCTCCGAGCAGAGCGAGTTCACCCGCAGCTACCTCGCGGCGATGAAGACCAGCGGCTACTTCGACTTCGTCTCCGAGCTCCAGAGCGAGGAGGCGGCGCGTGCCGCGCTCGCGAGGGGTGACGTGCAATTCGTGGTGACTTTCCCGGCCGATTTCACGCGCAGGCTGCTGCGCGGCGAGCGCCCGGCGCTGCTCATCGAGGCGGACGCGACCGATCCGGCAGCCGCGGGCGCGGCGATCGCGTCGGTGCGCGAGCTCGCTACGTCGGTCGCCCGGAAGGACCTCAAGGGCGCGCTCGCCCCTCTGGCGGGCGGCCAGGCGCCGTTCGAAGTGCGCGTGCACAAGCTCTACAACCCCGAGGGTCTCACCCAGCACAACATCG
>JBJMWH010000024.1:0-3633 GCA_045810245.1 Burkholderiales bacterium
CATGCAGCTCTTCCTCAGCGCGGTGGCAGTGCCCATGCTGCTCCTCGCCGTGGTGCTCGAGGAGCGCGCCCGCGTCCAGCTCGATGCGCGCGAGCAGCGCCTGCAGCTCACGCACCTCTCGCGCGTCGCGATGCTGGGAGAGCTCTCGGGGGGCATAGCGCACGAGCTCAACCAGCCGCTCACCGCGATCCTGAGCAATGCCCAAGCGGCGCAGCACCTCATCGCCAACAAGTCTTCCGATCCAGAGATCCTGGTGGAGATCCTGCGCGACATCATTGCCGCCGACCAGAGAGCGGGCGAGGTCATCCGGCGACTGCGGACGCTTTTCAAGCGCGGCGAAACCCAGTTTCAGCCGCTCGATGCCGACGAGCTCGTCCACGAGGTCCTCGGCATCGTGCACGGCGACCTGATCACCCGCTCGGTCGAAGTCGTTTCGGAGCTCGCAGTCGCCCTGCCCACGATCCACGGCGACCGGGTCGAGCTCGAGCAGGTGATGCTGAACCTGGTGATCAACGCTTGCGATGCCATGGCCGCAATTGCCCCTGAGCAGCGCCGGCTCACGGTGCGCACCCGGGCGGTCGAGGTCGAGGACGGGGCGGTGCAGATCAGCTTCAGCGACTGCGGCACCGGGTTCACCGCCGAGCAGTACGCGAGGCTCTTCGAGCCGTTCTATACGACCAAGCCGCGCGGCCTGGGCCTTGGGCTTTCGATCTCGCGCGCGATCATCCGCGCCCACCACGGCCGGCTGTGGGGCAGCTCCGTCCCCGGCAAAGGGGCGAGCTTCCACATGGTCCTGCCCTCGCTCGCCGCGAAGGACCGATAGCGCGCCGGCGGCGTCCCGGCCGGGGCATGGGACCAAGGTCCCATGGGACCTTGGTCCAATTACTCGGCGCATGCCGACCTGCTCCAATGGCCCCATCGTGCCGTACGTCGCGATCGTCGATGACGAGGAGCCGGTCCGCAAGGCGCTGAAGCGGCTGCTGCGCGCCTCGGGCCTCGACGCCGAGAGTTTCGCGAGCGGCAAGGATTTCCTCGAGGCAGCGGCGCTGCGCGAACCCGACTGCGTGCTGCTCGACCTCCACATGCCGCGCATGACCGGCCTGCAGGTGCTGCAGGCGCTGCACGCGGCGCATCGTACCGTGCCCATCGTGATCATCACGGCGCATGACGCGCCGGAGACGCGGGAGCAGTGCCTCGCCGCGGGGGCCACCGCCTATCTGCGCAAGCCGCTCGAGGAGCACGAGCTTATCGACACCATCACCGCGGCGGTCTGCGCCAGGACACGGTAACGCCCAATCTCAGGAACCGGAGCTGTTCGATGACCTGGAAATTCATTCTCCTCACCATCCTGCTCGTGCCGCAGCTCGCCGCCGCGCAGGCGCGCCGCTCGGAGTTCTATGCCGCACCGGTATTCACGGACGGCAAGACCTATAACTTCCAAGGCGGGTCCAGTGCGCGCACCGACACCGGCGTCGGCTTTGCCATTGGCTTCGGCCACGTCTTCAACCCGAAGTTTACGGGCGCGATCGAGCTCGAGTGGACCAGCAACGACTATCGCGCGACGATCCAGCCGGGTATCGGCAACACGAACCGGGCCGCCAACCTTAACAGCACCGTCGATACAGGAACGGTACGCTTCCTCGGCACGTACCATTTCTTGACCGGCCCCTTCACGCCCTTCGTGACCGGCGGCGCCGGGTGGAGCTACGTCGACACCAACATTCCCTCGGGCCTGCCGCAGAATGTGTGCTGGTTCTATCCCTGGGTCGGCGAGGTTTGCACCGGGGTCACCCCGACCTACTCCACGACCCGCTTCAGCTACAACGCCGGCGCCGGCCTGCGCTACAACTGGGGCCCAAATTACTTCGTCCGCGGTTTGGTGAACGAGCAGTGGGTCGACTTCGGCGGCTCCTACGGCACGGCCGCCCTCACGCAGTACCGCATCGACTTCGGATTGCGCTTCTGATCGTCCGGCTGCTCGCCGCCGCTGCGTGCTGCATCGCGCTGGCGGCGCGAGCGGCCGACCCCGCAATCTTCAGCAAAGAGATCGGCATCGATCCGCAGAAGGATCTGCCGGAACGGCGCCTCTTCGAAGACGTGGTGATCGCACCGATTCCGATCTCCAACCCGACGATCGGCACCGGCCTCGCGGTTGTAGTGATGCCGTTCTACCGCCTGGACGCGCGCTCGCCGCTCTCCAACACCACCGTCGCCGCCGGTTATACCTCGAGCGGAAGCTGGGGCGTAGGCGCGGCGCAGTCGACGCGATTACGCGACGACCAGATGCGCATCGACGGCTTCCTCGGCTATGTCGACCTGCGCTACCGCTTTTTCGGCGTCGGCTCGACCGCGGGCAGCGCCGGGGTCTCGGTGCCGATCGTGCAAAAGGGTTACGCCTTCGTTCCCGAGCTCCTGTACCAGGTCGCGAAAAGCACTTTTCTCGGCGCGCGGCTGCGCGTGGTGCGCATCGAAACCGCGCTCGACGGCTCGCCCTCGGCGATCCTCGAGCCACTCACCGGCCAGTCGATCCTCGTCACCAGCACCGGCCTGGGCCCGGTAGCGGTATTCGACACCCGCGACAACGAGATGAACCCGGCCTCGGGCGTGCTGGTCGATTTCCGCGGCAACTTCGCCGAGCGCAGCTTCGGGAGCGACCTCGGCTACCGGACATTTTCCATCGCAGGCAACTACTACCGCCGAACCGGCCCTGGAGTCTTGGCGCTCCGCGGCTACGCGTGCGGCGCGTCAGACAACACCCCGCTCTTCGACCTGTGCCTGTTCGGCAGCGGCAGCGATCTTCGCGGCTACGAGGTCGGCCGCTATCGGGACAGGAGCATGCTCGCGTTCCAGGGAGAATACCGCTTTCCGCTCGCCGGCCGTTTCGGCGCGGTGGCGTTTGGCGGTAGCGGCAAGGTGGCGCGTACGTTCGGCGAGATGGAAGGCGAGCCTGACCTTTGGAGCGTCGGCGTTGGACTGCGTTGGCTCGCCTCGGAGAAGGCGCGGGTAAACTTGAGCATCGACATCGCGCAAGGACGCGACGGTACCGCCGCCTACGTCTACGTCAGGGAGGCGTTCTGATAAGACCAAAGTCGTATTTCGCGCGCCGCGGGTTGCGGCTACCGTTACTGAAAGGCAAGTGATGACCACAAAAACATCGATTCTGATTTCGATCCTGGCATTGGCCGTGCTCGTTTCGTCCCCCGGCCAGGCCCAAACCCTCGACAAGATCAGGAAGCAGGGCGTGATCACGCTCGGCTACATCGACGGCGCGGCGCCCTTCTCCTACGCCGATGCCAACGGCGACCCCCAGGGGTATTCGGTCGAGCTGTGCCGCGCGATCGCCGAGGGCATCGCGACGCAGCTCGAGCGCCCGCAGCTCAAGACACGCTGGGTAAAGCTCAGCATCCAGAACCGCATCGACGCCGTGCGGCGCAAGCAGGTCGACGTCGAGTGCAGCACCACCACCTGGACGCTGGGACGCCAGCGGCTGGTCGATTTCAGCCTGGTCACCTTCCTGGATGGCGCGAGCGTGCTCATGAAGATCGACACCAATGCGCGCCGCCTCGCAGACCTCGGCGGCAAGCGCATCGCGGTGATCGGCGGCACGACCACGGAAACCGCTCTGCGGCAGGC
>JBJMWH010000025.1:0-2507 GCA_045810245.1 Burkholderiales bacterium
TTATAAACCTCGTAGGCCTTCGAGTACTCCATGACGCGCGCCACCTCCGAGATGAAGTTCTCGTCGTAACCGGCGCGGCGTAGAAGGTGGAAGCCGACCTCCATCCCGGAGCTGATACCCCCGCCGGTGATGACGCGGCCGGCGTCGACCACGCGCGCACGGCTGATTCTGCACTTCGGCGCGATCTCGGCGAGGCGGTCGATCGGCACCTTGCCCATGGCCGACTGCTCGAGGCGGTCGGGCTCCTTGCGGTTGGTCGCGGCGAGCCCGTCGAGCAGGCCCATTCTTCCGTAGATCCACGAGCCCGTGCACACCGAGACGAGCAGCGTCTTCTCGGGCAGCTCGCGGATGAAGGCGTGCAGGCGCGCATTGTTGATCTCCACGCGCGTGCCAAAGCCGCCCGGGATGAGGAAGGCGTCCATGTGCGGCCGCTCGGCAAACGAATAGTTCGGCAGCACGGTGAAGCCGGCCTGCGCACCGACGGGGCGCAGCGCCTCGGCGATGAAGAACGCGTCGAGCTCCGGATCGAAGCGCCGCGCAACTGCGAACACGCCGTACGGCGCGGCGAAGTCGACGATCTCCAGCTCTTCGCACATGTAGATGCCGAGGCGAAAGCCGGGCTTTTTCGGGAAAGCGGGCATGGCTGCTCCGGGAAAGAAACCGGTTCGAGGAACCGAGCGCGAGCCATTCTACGGAGGCCGGCGACTGAATGACTGGATTTCACGACACCGCACAGTCGCGACTACGAAAAATCACTCCCCCGCGCGCTAGCGGCTTGCCGGTCGCGCGGGCGCCTTGCGATCGTCGGTGGAGCCCTCGCTCGCCTGGCCGGTGGCGCCCTTTGCCGGCGTCTGCCCCGCCGTCGCCCCGCGGCTCGCGCTCTCATGCGCGTCATTCGCGCCGCGATCGCAGCCGGGCAGGACGACCGCTACGAGGGCCAATGCAAGTACCTTCAATGTGAGATTCATGCCCCGGAGAAGCAATATACGTACGCGAGAGTCCGGCTGACGCCGGATCGCAACTTGCTTCACGAAACGCCATGAAACGCGTCGTCATGACCCGGCTCGCCAAGGCCGACTCGCTTGCCGACGGCCAAGCCGGCGCGCTCGAGCTCGAGACGAGCGAAGGACCGCTCGAAGTCCGATTCACGTACGAGGACGCCGAGCGGCTCATCGCCGCCCTCGAGGCTGTGCGTGGCCGGATCCAGGAGGATCGCACGCGTTCTGCACTACCGCCGATTGCCGATCAACAGAAGCTCGCGGCGAGCTGGGAGACTGCGATCGATCCCGTGAACCAGGTGGCACTCGTGCGCGCGCATTTTCCGGACCGCACCACCCAGGACATCCGCATCCCGCGCGGCGACATCGCGCAGATCGCCGAATTCCTGGATCACGCGCTCAAGCGAATGGAGCCCGGCTCCGACATGCGGCAGTGAACAAAACGTCGCTCTTATTCCGGCTTTAGCCCCTTTTCCCGGATGATCCGGCCGTAGCGGCTGCGGTCCTTGTCGATCAGCGCCTGGAGCTCCTTCGGGGTGCTTGCCTGCGGCACCGCGCCTTGGGCGACGAGCTTCTCGCGGACGTCGGGCGCCGACACTGCGTCCTTCACGTCAGCGGCGAGCTTTTCGATGATCGCCATGGGCGTCGCGGCCGGCGCGAGGAGCGCAATCCACGAGCCCGACTCGGCGTCCTTCACGCCCGCTTCGGCAAGCGTCGGCACGTCGGGAAGCGCGGGCGAGCGCTTCGCGTGCGTGACCGCGAGCCCTTTGAGCTTCCCCGCCTTGATGTGGCCCGAGCCTTCCAGCACCGAAGCGAACAGGAGGTCCACGTGTCCTGCCATCAGGTCGGTCATCGCCGGGCCGCCGCCTTTGTAGGGCACGTGCGTGAGCCGGGTGCCGGTGGCGAGCTGGAAAATCTCGGCCGTGAGGTGCGGCGAGCCGCCCTGTCCGGAGCTCGCGAAGGTGACCTTGTCGGGATTCGCCTTGGCGAACGCCACCAGCTCCTTGACCGAGCCCGGCTTGAACGAAGGGCTCGCCATGAGCACGAACGGCAACTCGCAGATGAGCGAGATCGGCGTGAACGCCTTGTCGGGGTCGTAGGGCAGCTTCGGATAGAGCGTCGGGTTGATCGAGGTGATGCCGACATTCACGATGAGCAGCGTATAGCCGTCGGGTCGCGCCTTGGCCGCCGCGTCCGTGCCCAGGATCCCGGCGGCGCCGGCCCGGTTCTCCGCGATCACCGACTGGCCCCACGTTTGCGTGAGCTTGGCCGCAACCGTGCGCGCCGAGATGTCGGTGCCGCCGCCGGGCGGGAACGGCACGATCCAAGTCACGGGCTTCTCCGGGTAGGCAGCGACCGCCAGGGAAACCACCAGGCCGCTCAGGAAGAGCAAGCCGCGCGAGAGCGTCGACGTGACGAATTTCTCCCCAGTGCTCAAAAAATAGGCACTCGTGCCGCTTCCGCCGGTCCAAGGTGCCAGCACAACACGCGCAGAGGGGCCATGGCCCA
>JBJMWH010000026.1:0-4349 GCA_045810245.1 Burkholderiales bacterium
ATTCTCGCCTTTGCATTGCTCGCGCTGAGCGCGCGGGCGATGGCCCAGGCGCCCAGGGCATTCGACTGTTCCCAGGCGAAGGACCCCAATGCGTGCGAGGAGCGGCGCGACAAGCTGAAGGCGGCGCACGAGCAGGCGCAAAAAGCGTGCGAAGGCACGCGCGGCGCGGAGCGCAGCCAGTGCATGACCAAGCAGATGTGCGCGCAGGCGCCCGATCCGAAGGCGTGCGAGGAGCGCGTGTCCAAACTGAAGGACGC
This sequence comes from Burkholderiales bacterium, assembly GCA_045810245.1. Lineage (GTDB taxonomy): Bacteria > Pseudomonadota > Gammaproteobacteria > Burkholderiales > SG8-39 > SCGC-AG-212-J23. The sequence goes on from JBJMWH010000026.1 coordinate 258, forward strand.
GCACCAGCAGGCGCGCCAGGCGTGCGAGGGCCGCAAGGGCGTCGAGGCGCGCGACTGCATGCAGAAGCAGATGTGCGCGCAGTCGAAGGACCCGGCGCGCTGCGAGGCCGGACTGAACGAGCGCGCCGCGCAGCGGGCCAGGATCCGCGAGGCGTGCAAGGACAAGACGGGCGAAGCCCTGAAGAGCTGCGTTCGAGAGCAGCGCCAGAAGAAATAGACCTCTCGCCCGGTTCCCCAGGACCGGAAGGAAGCGGCCGCCGCAGCGCGCGCGTCGCTTCCTTTTCTATTGGGCGTCGCACCCCTCGGCCGGGTGATCCGGGGGCCGGAACTGGCGCGGTGGCATGGCGCTTGCGCCTCACCTTCGCTACGATCGGGTCCGGTCTCCTCACGCTGCACCTATTCGACTGGCTGCTATGACAAACCGGCTCTACGCCGTCGCCTTCCTGCTGCTCTTCGTCACCGGCGCCCTGGCGCAGCAGACTGCTGCAGCGCCACGGGCGCCGCAGAAAGCGGCGCCGGCACAGCTCCAAAAAGCAATTTCGATCGAAGGTGTCACCGAGTACCGCCTGTCGAACGGCCTGCGCGTGCTCACGGTGCCCGACCCGGGAAGCGACACCACCACCGTGCATATCGCCTACCTCGTGGGCTCGCGCCACGAGGGCTACGGCGAGAAAGGCATGGCGCACCTGCTCGAGCACCTGCTGTTCAAGGGCTCCAAGCGCCACCCGAACGTGAAGGAAGAGTTCAACAGCCGCGGCGCGCGCTGGAACGGCACCACTTCGAACGACCGCACCACCTACTTCGAGACTTTCGCCGCCACCGCCGCAAACCTGGACTGGGCGCTCGGCATGGAAGCCGATCGCATGGTGAATTCGTTCATCTCGAAGAAGGACCTCGACGCCGAGATGACGGTAGTGCGCAATGAATTCGAGATGGGCGAGAACAACGCCGGCGCGGTGCTGTTCCAGCGCATGCAGCAGCTCGCCTTCCCCTGGCATAACTACGGCAACGCGATCATCGGCCAGCGCGCCGACATCGAAAGGGTGCCGATCGAGAAGCTGCAGGCGTTCTACCGGACGTGGTACCAGCCCGACAACGCCGTGCTCATCATCGGCGGCAAGTTCGACGAGAAGAAGGCGCTCGCGCTGGTGGCGAAGCATTTCGCGCCGGTGCAGAAGCCCAAGCGCAAGCTGCCCGGCTTCTACACCGAGGAGCCCACGCAGGACGGTGAGCGCGAGGTGACGCTGCGGCGCGTGGGCGAGAACCAGGTCGTATCGACGCTCTACCGCGTGCCGGCGGGCCACCACCCCGACTATCCCGCCATCGACGTCCTCACCAACGTGCTGGGCGACGTGCCCTCCGGGCGCCTGCACCGCGCCCTGGTCCAGAAAGGCCTCGCGAGCCACGCCTGGGGCGCTGAGCGCGGGCTGCACGATCCAGGCTTCGTGTACTTCGGCGCCTCGCTGCCGAAGGACGGCAAGCTCGACCCGGCGCGCGAGGCGCTCGTCGCGGCCGTCGAAGGTCTGAAGACCGAGCCGATTCGGGCCGAAGAGGCCGAGCGCGCTCGCACCGCGCTGCTTAACGACTTCGAGAAGACCCAGCTCGATACCGGCGCCTATGTGCGCGCGCTGTCGGAGTTCGCGGCGATCGGCGACTGGCGCCTGTTCTTCCTCTATCGCGAGCGGCTGAAGAAGGTCACGCTCGCCGACGTGCAGCGCGCGGCCGAGCACTATCTCAAGCCCGCCAACCGGGTGCTCGGAGCGTTCGTTCCGACCGCGGCGCCCGATCGCGCCGATATCCCGGTATCGCAGGAATGGCAGGCGGCGCTCGACGCGTTCAAGGGCGAGTCCAAGGGCGTGCGCCTGGGCGAAGCCTTCGACCCCTCGCCGAAGAACATCGAGTCGCGCGTGGTGCGCAAGAACCTTGCCAACGGCATCCAGGCCGCGCTGCTGCCCAAGACCACGCGCGGCGGCCGGGTCATCGCGACGCTCGCGCTGCACTGGGGCGACGAGAAGACGCTGACCAATCGCGAGGTGGCGTGCAGCTTCGCCGGCGGCATGCTGATGCACGGCACGCAGAAGAAGACGCGGGCCGACCTCAAGGACGCGTTCGAAAAGCTGAACGCGACGGTTTCCGTGAGCGGCGACGGCGCGAGCATCGAGGTGCGGCGCGAGAACCTGGTGCCCACATTGCGGCTGGTGGCCGAGGTGCTGCGCGAGCCGGCGTTCTCGCCGGCCGAGTTCGACGAGCTGAAGCGCGCCGCCCTCTCGGGCGCCGAGTCGCAGCGCACCGACCCTTCGGCGCTGGCGAGCCTGCAGCTCGCGCGGCATCTCTCGCTCTACCCCAAGGGCCATCCCAACTACACCCCCGACGTCGAGGAGCGCATCGAGTGGCTGCGCGCGGCGACGCTCGAGGACGCGGTGGGGTGCTACCGCGAGCTCGTCGGCGCGACCGGCGCCGAATTCTCCGCGGTGGGCGAGTTCGATCCGGACGAGATTGCGCGGTTGGTCGAGGAGCTGTTCGGCGACTGGCGCAGCCCGAGCCCGTTCGCGCGCGTGCCGTCGCGCTATTTCGAGCGCCCGGCGGCGGACAAAGAGGTGCTCACGCCCGACAAGGCGAACGCCGTGCTGCGCGCGGGAATCAACCTCAGGCTGCGCGACGACAACGCCGACTTCCCTGCGCTGGTCCTCGCCAACTACCTGCTCGGCGGCTCCTCGACCGCGCGCATGCCCGGGCGCGTGCGCGAGAAGGAAGGCCTGTCCTACAGCACGTTCAGCAGCTTCAACGCCAGCGCCTTCGACGAGGCCGGCAGCTTCCGCATCGGGGCGATCTTCGCGCCGCAGAACCGCGGCCGCGTCGAGACCGCGATCCGCGAGGAGCTCGTGCGCGCGGTGCGCGACGGCTTCAGCGAAGAGGAGATCAGGGCGGGCAAGCAGGCGGTGCTCGAGCAGCGGCGCATGACGCGCACGCAGGACCGCGCGCTCGCCAACCGGCTGAGCTCTTATCTCTTCATGAAGCGTACCTTCGCGTGGGACGTCGACTTCGAAGCGAAAATCGCCGCGCTCACCCCGGCGCAGGTCAACGCCGCGCTGAGGCGCCACTTCGACCCGGACAAGCTCTCGCTCGTCACCGCGGGCGACTTCAAGCAAAAATAGGCATGGCCAAGGGCCCGATCCTGCTGCTCGAGGATTCGCCCGACTTGCGCGTGCTGCTCGAGCGCCACCTCACGCGGGCCGGCTACGAGGTGCTGTCGGCCGAGGACGCGGTGGAAGCCGGCAAGCTGGTGGTCGAGCGCTCGCCGCAGCTCATCATCGCCGACATCCAGCTTCCCTATATGAGCGGCGACGAGTTCGTGGCCGCGCTGCGCGCCGATCCGGCGGTGCGCGACATCCCGGTCATCTTCCTGAGCGTCGACGCGCGGCTCGAAGCGCACGCGAAGCGCCTGGGCGCGGTGGCGTACTTCGACAAGAGCGTGAGCGCCGAGCGCCTGCTGGAGGTGGTGGACTTCTACACCGCCGGGTAGGCGGCAGGGCGCGAGGTCACCGTTTGGCCGGCATGGACTTCGCGACCGCGCGTAGATCTTCGATGAACAGCTTCGCCACTGGGCTGATGGTTCGGTTCTTCAACGTGAAGAAGCCTACGGGCGGAGGAGTGACGTCGAACGACAGCGGCAGCACCTTGAGGGGGAAGCGCTTGCCGCGAAAATGCAGGAACGAAGCGGGCAGAATCATCACAAACCGTCCCGTTTCCACCAGCACGATCTGCATTGCAATCGAGTTGCAGACCAGGCAGGTCTTGGGGAAATCAAGTCCCTGACGCCGAAACACGTCGCGCAAGAAGCGGCCTAGCAGCGTCGCCGGCACGCTCCATGCCTCGACGGCGAGTTCGCGCAGCGCAACGTTGCGCCTGCGCGCAAGCGGGTGGTGCGCGGCGGCGACGAGCACCACCGGATCCTCGAACAGCGTCTCCACGTCGAGGTCATCGGCCTGATCTACGATCCGGGAGACGCAGATATCGACTTCCCGCGTCCGGATTAACCGGGTGGCTTGCGCTCCGCTTTCCACCTGCACCACGCGGAAGGAGAGCCGCGGG
>JBJMWH010000027.1:0-3257 GCA_045810245.1 Burkholderiales bacterium
ACGTCCTTCGCGCCGATCTCGTCGAGCACTTCCTCGGTCACCGCGAGCTGGCGCTCGAAGCCGGGATCGCTCGCATCGACGACGTGGGCGAGAAGCGACGCTTCCAGCGCCTCGTCGAGGGTCGACTTGAACGAGGCGACCAGGCCGTGCGGCAGGTTCTTGATGAAGCCGACCGTGTCGCTGACCAGCACGCGCGGGACGGCCTCGGGATGCAGGGCGCGCACCGTGGTATCGAGCGTCGCGAAGAGCTTGTTCGCCACCAGCACCTCGCTCCCCGTAAGCGCGCGCATCAAAGTCGACTTGCCGGCATTCGTATAGCCGACGAGCGCCACGCGGGCGAGCCCCTGGCGCTCCTGCCGCCGGGCGCTCTGCGTCTTCCTCTCGAGGATCATCGAGTCGAGCTCTTCCTGCAGCTCGGCGATGCGGTCGCGGATCTTGCGCCGGTCGAGCTCGCCGTGCGACTCGCCGCCGCTGCGCCCGCCGGTGCCGCTGCGCGCCCGGTCCTTCGGGCCGGCCTGCTTGGCCGCTTCGCGCAAGCGCGGGCCCATGTAGCCCAGCCGGGCGATCTCGACCTGCGCGCGCGCAAAACGCGAGGCGGCGTGCCGGTGGAAGATCTCGAGGATCACCATGGTGCGGTCCATCACCTCGCAGCCGGCCTCCTTCGCCAGGTTGAACGCCTGCGAGGGGGAGATTTCGTGGTCGATGAGAATCACGTTCACGCCATCCTGCTCGCGCACGGCGCGCAGCTCTTCGCGCTTGCCGGTGCCGAAGTAGGCCGCCGAGTCGAACCCGGTGCGCTTCTGGGTGAACCGGCCGACCACCTCGAAGCCCAGCGTCTTCGCGAGCTGGCGCAGCTCCTCCAGCGAGGCCTCGAACTCGAGGTCGTTCACGCCGGGCCGCTGGACGGCGGCGACGATGGCGCGGTTGCGCTTCGGATCGGCTTCTTGTGTCATGGAGCACGGAGACTATCAGGCCGAAGCGGGATTGCCCTCTCAATAAGTCCTCGGAATCCGTGCTCGGCCGGTCAGATCGCGTCGGCTTCTTGCGTCATGGCGGGCTTGCGATGAACCTTTCCAGCCCGGTAGCGCACCACTGAAGCTTGTCGGCGCGAGTCGCCTGTTTGAAGGCGTATTCCGCGCGAAGAGCGGCGCTCCGGGTCGGCAGCGCGACCTTTGCGACGATGCGGAGCGGGCGGTTCAGGCGCGTGAAGATGGCGCCGTTCCCGGCGACATGGGCGGCGAAGCGGGCGTCTACGTCCTTGGCGATGCCGGTGTAGAGAATGCCGCCCTGGCACTCCAGGACATAGAGCCACCACCGGTCCGGGCTCGGCGGCGCCCTACGTCTGCCGATTATGACTTCTTCTCGGGGAAGAGCAGCTCGGCGCAGGCGCGGCCGACGTCCTGGTTCGGTTCGCTGTTCCCGGGCATCGTCGCCCAGCCGGCTTTGGAGACCGCATCGCCCCTCGAGTAGCGCTCGACCTTCTCGAGCGCGGCAAGGCGGGCGGAAAAATCGGCTTCCTTCCTGAACCGGGCGTCGCAGATGTGCGCCAGCGCCGAGACGACGGCCGCGTCGGCCTGGCGCTTGCCGAGCGTTTCCACGGCGCCGGAAGTCTTCCAGCCCAAGGCGTCGAAGCCCGCCCAAGTAATAGCGAAAGCGCCGGCGAGCGCGCCGAGTGAAAACGGCTTCCATCCTGCTGGCAGTTTGGACATATCGATCTCCCCCTGAAAAGGCCAGTATCCCACACGCATCGGATCCACGGCGTTTGTTACGCCTTGACCTCGGCAAGGCGCTCCACGCGCCGCAGCTCGGGGAAGAGCCAGGACCAAACTGCGACGACCGCCAGCGTCGCGCAGCCGCCGGCCAGGACGGCCGGTACGGCGCCGAGCCACGCGGCCATCGCGCCGGCGCGGAAGTCGCCGAGCTCGTTGGCAGTTCCGACGAAGAGCGAGTGCACCGCGCTCACGCGTCCGCGCATCTCGTCCGGTGTACCGAGCTGCACCACGCTCGAGCGCACGAACACGCTCATCATGTCGGCCGCACCCATGAGCGCGAGCATGCCGAGGGAGAAGAAGAGATTCTTAGAAACCGCAAAAGCCAGGGCGCCGAGGCCGAACACCGCCACCCCCAGGAAGAGCGAGCGACCCGCGTGCGCCTGGCGCGCCGCCGGGAGCTGCGCGAGCGCGAGGCCCATGGCGACCGCCCCGACGGCGACCGAGCTGCGCATCAGGCCGAGGCCGTCGGGGCCGACGCGCAGAATGTCGCGCGCGTAGATCGGCAGGAGCGCCGTGATGCTGCCGAGGAGCACGGCGAAGAGATCGAGCGAGATCGCCCCGAGCAGCACGCGGTTGACGCGCAGGTAGCGCAGGCCTTCCAGCACCCGGGACACCGCGCTGCCGCGCGCCGTTTGGGCGATCCCGCCGCGGCCCCGGATCGAGACCCAGCAGGTGGCCACCGCGAGGGAAGCGACGCTGCACGCGGCGAAGCTCGCGGGCGCGCCGGCGAGATAGATCAGCCCGCCGACCGCCGGGCCGAGCACCGTCGCGCTCTGCTGCGCGGAGGAGCTCCACGCCACCGCCGCCGGAAAGCGCTCGCGCGTCACGAGGAACGGCAGGAGCGATTGCACCGCCGGCCCCGAGAAGGCGCGAGCCGTGCCCGCGAGCGACAGCACCGCGTAGAACGGCCAAGTCTGCTCCGTTCTGGTAAATGTCATCAAGAACAAAACCAGTGAGCCGGCCGCCTGCGCCAGGTGCGCGGTGCCGAGGATCCAGCGCCGGTCGACCCGGTCCGCGACGTCGCCGCCCGGAAGCGAGAACAGCGCGATCGGAACGAACACCGCGAGGCCGGCATAAGCGAGCGCCATGGCCTCGCCGGTGCGGTCATACAGATACCAGCCGATCGCGACCGACTGCATCTGCAGCGCCAGGGCGGCGAAGAACCGCCCGGCGAGGAAAAGACGGAAGTCGCGGATTATTGCTTCGGGATCTTGGCCGTCTCGACGACCTTGGCCCAGCGCTGCGTCTCGGCGGCGAAGAATTTGCGCAGCTCTTCCGGCGTGCTGGCGCGCGCCTCGACGCCGAGCTCCGAGAGACGCTTCTGGATGTCGGCAGAACCGAGCACCTTCGCCACCTCCTGGTGCAAGCGGTCGATCACCGCGCGCGGGGTCTTCGCCGGCGCGGCGAGGCCGTTCCACGAGGCGACGTCGTAGCCGGCGATGCCCGCTTCGATCGCCGTCGGCACGTCCGGCAGCGTCGGGAAGC
>JBJMWH010000028.1:0-4373 GCA_045810245.1 Burkholderiales bacterium
GCTCGTGATCCTGACCGACCAGGCGGGCCTCTTCGATGCCGATCCGCGCCTCGTGCCGACCGCGAAGCTGATCGGACGGGCGCAAGCCGGCGACGCGGCGCTCGAGGCGATGGCGGGCGGCACCGGCAGCGCGCTCGCGAAGGGCGGCATGCTCACCAAGGTGCTGGCGGCGCGGCGCGCGGCCCGCAGCGGCGCGCACACCGTCATCGCCTCGGGCCGCGAGCCCGAGGTGCTGGTGCGACTCGCGCGCGGCGAGCGCATCGGCACCTTTCTCAGCGCAGCGACCGTGCCGCTCGCTGCGCGCAAGCAGTGGCTTGCCGATCACCTCACCGTCAGCGGCCGGCTGCGCCTGGACGCCGGCGCGGTGAAGGCGCTCACCCGCGACGGCAAGAGCCTGCTGCCGATCGGCGTGGTCGAGGTGTCGGGCGCGTTCCTGCGCGGTGAAGTCGTGGCGTGCCTCGATCCCGGCGGACGCGAGGTGGCGCGCGGGCTGGCGAACTATTCAGCCGACGAGACGCGCCGCATCATGCGGCGCCCTTCGGGCGAGATCGAGTCGATCCTCGGCTACGTGGATGAGCCCGAGCTCATCCACAGGGACAACCTGGTGCTGCTCTAGTACTGCTCGCCGATCCCACGATTCTCGCGATGGGTCCCGGCATGGCCGCCCGCGCGGATCGCCTGCTGAGCCTCGGCGCTCGTGCGCACCACCGCGCGACCGGGACAGAAATATTCCCTGGCGAGCGTCGGCTGCGCGGTGTTCGGATTGCGCGGGATCTGCCGCCACTCGGAGGGCTGGCCGCTCCAACCGCCCTCAGGCCGTCCGACGGCGTAGACCCGGTATTCCCCCTGGCAGCGAAGGCCTTCGAAGGTGACGTTCTCGACCCCGGCGCCGCTCCGCGCCACGAGAACGTAGCGAACGATGCGGTCGTCGCCGGCGCTGACCGAGGTCCAATCCACGTAGTAGCGGAAATCGCTGCTCGACGAGACATTCTGCTTGATCTCCACCAGCCGCGCGCGGTTGAGCGCCGGCGGCGGCACCAGCTTTTCGCCCGACTGCCTGAGGCGGTCCTCGTTCGCCCGCTCCCAGTCGCTTTGGACCTGCGCCTGGGCGGTGGTCACGAGGAAAAGGCAAGCGAGGAACAGGACTCGCATTGCTGAAAGCTTCAGTTCAGGTCTGCGGCGAGGGCGCCGCGCACTTCCGGACGCAGCTCGGAGCGCGCGCGATACTCGGGATGATCCACCCCGACCACCACCCCGGCGCCGCGGCGCAGGCGCTCGCGCATCGCCGCCGAAAGCTCGAAGCGCAGGAAGTGCACCGCAGCGGTCTTCTCGTCGTTCTCGCGCTCCAGGTCCTCGTCGGCGATGGCGAGCACCCGCTCGCAGCCCTCCACCTCGACCCAGACGCGGCGCTCGATTCCCTTCAGCAAGCCGAGCATGCGGCGACGCTGGTCCACGTCGGGGTACTCGAGCAGCATCGTCGCCTTCAAGTTGGACCCGTCCGGCACGAGCGGGTTGTAGGCGTCGAGCTCGCCCTGGATGCCGTCGTCCTCGAAGATGCGCTCGATGCGCAGCATCTCCTGGACCTGATAGCGGATGGTGAGCTCGTCCTCGAACTGCAGCGTGACGTGCTCGCCGAGCTGGACGGTGCGGTTTCGCTTGTGCTCGAGCACCTTCGCCCTGAAGCTCGCGCGCTCCCGGGCGTAGGCCTCCAGCGACATCAGGCTCTCGCGCTTGATCACGAAAAACTTCAGTCGCTGAGCCCGTCGAGGGCTTTTTGGAACCGGTTGGCGTGGCTGCGCTCGGCTTTGGCGAGGGTCTCGAACCAGTCGGCGATCTCGCCGAAGCCCTCGTCGCGCGCCTGCTTCGCCATTCCGGGGTACATGTCGGTGTATTCGTGGGTCTCGCCCGCTACCGCGGCCTTGAGGTTCTCGCGCGTGCGGCCGATCGGCAGGTTGGTCGCCGGGTCGCCCACCACCTCCAGGTACTCGAGATGGCCGTGCGCATGGCCGGTCTCGCCTTCCGCGGTCGAGCGGAACAGCGCCGAGACGTCGTTGTGCCCCTCGACGTCGGCCTTGGCGGCGAAGTAGAGATAACGGCGGTTCGCCTGCGACTCGCCGGCGAACGCGGCCTTGAGGTTGTCGTGGGTCCGGGTGCCTTTCAGGGGTTTCATCGATTCTCCTTTCGGGGGAATGACAGGCTAAGACGCGAGCCGCCATAGATCAAATCGAATTTTATTATTCGATTGATTTAGCGTGGCTATTCGGCGTTCTAGCGGAACAAGGCGGCTTCGATTTCCGAGAAGGTGCGCGCGACCGAGCCGCCGGAGGCGAGCGTCACGCCGAGCTGGCGCGCGATCTGCGAGATGGAGAAGATGCCGCACACGGTATTCTCGTCGTCCGCGACCAGCGCATGCTGCCGGCCCAGGCGCCGCAGGGTCTCGAGCACGTGCCCGACGCGGGACGCCTCGACGTCGGCAAGCGCGAGCACCTCGACCTGCGCCGCCGGCGTCATGACGTCGGCCACGCTGAGCTCGTCACGGCGCAGGCTCCGCTCGGTGGCGACCTGCATCGGGCGCTCGCCGAGAAGGTCGGTCGCCGTAATCAGCCCGAGGACGCTGTCGCGCTCGTCCACCACGAGCAGCAGGCGCACGCCGCGCGTGATCATGAACTGGTTGGCGCCGGCGAGCGGCGCCTGCGGCCGGATGGTCGCGGGACTCACGCGCGCGAGGTCGGTCATCACCTGCAGCGCCGGCGAATCCGGCGTGACGCGCGCGGCTTGGGCGTGCGTCGGCCGGCGGAATCCCGCGCCCGCGCCGAGCTCCCGAATCGCCAGCGGATCGAATTCGCGCTCCATGGGAAACCTGAGGACGCTACCCTTGCGGCACGACTTCGGGACGCCGGAGCCGCCCGCGGCGGTCGGCCTGCAGGTAGCGGTGCAGCTCGATCAGCGCCTGGCGATAGACCTCGCGCTTGAATTCGATCACGACGTCGAGCGGCACCCAGTAGTCGTGCCAGCGCCACGCGTCGAACTCGGGATGGCCGCTCGCGCGCAGCTTCACGTCGCAGTCGCGCCCCGTCATGCGCAGCAGGTACCAGATCTGCTTCTGTCCGCGGTACGCGCAGCCGGCCTCCTTGGAGCGGCGCATCCACCTCTCGGGCACTTCGTAGCGCAGCCAATCGCGCGTGCGGCCGAGGATCCGGACGTGGCTGCGCTGCAGGCCGATCTCTTCCTCCAGCTCGCGGAACATCGCCTGCAACGGGGTTTCGCCGTGCTTGATGCCGCCTTGGGGAAACTGCCAAGCGTGCTGGTTCACGCGCTTGCCCCAGAACACCTCGTTCCTCGGGTTGGCAAGGATGATGCCGACGTTCGGCCTGTAGCCTTCCTTGTCGAGCACCGCAGCACCGCCTAAAGTTAGCGTTCGGTTAGAATCGCCCTTCGATTTTTCCATACCGCACCGGCCATGACAATCCGGCAACAGCAGCCGGTTGCGGCGACGATGCCGGAAGGTCCATGAAAACCTCCAGGTTCTTCATCTCTACCCAGAAGGAGGTTCCGGCCGAGGCCGAGATCGTCAGCCATCGCCTCATGCTGCGCGCCGGTCTCCTCCGGCGCCTCGCGGCGGGCATCTACACGTGGCTGCCGCTCGGATTGAAAGTTTTGCAAAAGGTCGAAGCCATCATCCGCGAGGAGATGAACCGTGCGGGCGCGGTGGAGCTCGTCATGCCGGTGGTGCAGCCGGCGGAGCTGTGGCAGGAATCCGGCCGCTGGCAGGCATACGGGCCGGAGCTCCTGCGCGTCAAGGACCGGCACGAGCGCGACTTCGTGCTCCAGCCCACTTCCGAGGAAGTCATCACCGACCTCGCGCGCGGCGAGCTGAAGAGCTATCGCCGGCTGCCGCTGCACTTCTATCAGATCCAGACCAAGTTCCGCGACGAGCGGCGCCCGCGCTTCGGCATCCTGCGCGGACGCGAGTTCGTGATGAAGGACGGCTACTCGTTCCACGTCGACCATGCCGATCTCGAGCGCGAGTACCGCAACATGCACGACACCTACACGCGCATCTTCACGCGCCTCGGGCTGAAATTCCGCGACGTCGCCGCCGACACCGGCGCGATCGGCGGCACCGGCTCGCACGAGTTCCACGTGCTCGCCGATTCGGGCGAGGACGCGATCGCGTTCTGCCCGCAGTCGGGCTTTGCGGCCAACGTGGAGCTGGCCGAAGCGCTTGCGCCGGCGCCACGCAGCAGCCCTTCGGAGAGCATGAGGAAGGTGGCGACGCCGGGAAAAGCCACTTGCGAGGCGGTCGCGGCGCTGCTCAAGCTGCCGCTGCAGAAGACGGTGAAGTCGGTCGCGCTGATGCACGAGGGCGAGTT
>JBJMWH010000029.1:0-10000 GCA_045810245.1 Burkholderiales bacterium
CAGCAGCTCACCGTGCTGCGCGAGGAACGGCTGGTCGACACGCGCCGCGACGGCAAGTACGTCTACTACCGCGTGCGCAAGGGGCCGGCGCTCGCGCTCCTCAAGGCGCTGTACGCGCAATTCTGCGAAAGCAGGAAGCGATGAGCATCGACTGGAGCCACTTCACCCCGTGGGTCTCGCTCGCCGGCGGCGTCCTGATCGGCGTCGCCGCCGCGCTGCTGCTGCTGACGAACGGCCGCGTTGCCGGCATCAGCAGCATTCTCGGAGGACTGCTCGCGCCGCGCCGCGGCGAGACCGCCTGGCGCGTCGCCTTCATAGCGGGCCTGTTTGCCGCCCCGCTCGCCATGCTCCTCTTCGGCCACGCCGTCGAGCGCCGCATCGATGCCGACTTTGCCGTGCTCGCGGTGGCGGGCCTTCTGGTCGGCGCGGGCACGAGCTACGGCTCCGGCTGCACCAGCGGGCACGGGGTGTGCGGCATCTCGCGCCTGTCGCCGCGCTCGCTCGCCGCAACCGCGGCGTTCATGCTCGCCGGCATGTTGACGGTCTACCTCGTGAGGCACCTGGCATGAACCTCGCCGCCGCCTTCGCCGCCGGGCTGATCTTCGGCGTCGGCCTCCTCGTTTCGGGCATGACCGATCCGGGCAAGGTGATCGGCTTCCTCGACCTCGCCGGCGACTGGGATCCCTCGCTCGCGCTGGTGATGGGCGGGGCCGTGCTGGTGGGCCTCTTTGCCTTTCAGTTCGCGAACAAGCGGGCCCGCACGTTCTTCGGCGGAGCGATGCATCTGCCGCACAACCGCGACATCGACCGCCGCCTGGTCGGCGGCAGCCTCGTCTTCGGCATCGGCTGGGGGCTGGCGGGCTTCTGCCCAGGCCCGGCGCTGGTGTCGTTCGCCGCCGGCGAGGAGAAGGCGGCGATCTTCGTCGCCGCCATGCTGATCGGGATGCTCCTCTACGCCGGCGCCGAGCGCTTCATCCACGAACCCAGGCGCCGCGCGAAGGCCTGACCGAAGGCCTCACTCAAGGCGCCGGGCGCTTCCTCGGCGCCGAATCGGGCGGCAGGCCGAAGCGGTAGTGCGACTCGTTGAGGTATTGCACGACGCTCTCGATCTCGTCGAGCGTGAACCGGTGCTTGGTCTGCTCGGTCCACCGCGCCACGGCGTCGCGCAGATCGGCGAGGCCTTTCACGTCCGATCTCGTGCGCTCGTGCACACGTTCGTAGTGGCAGCCGCCGCAGTACGTCTGGTAAAGCATCCGGCCGGGGGCCGGGTCCTGCGCCCAGGCCATGCCCGGAACGAGGAGAAGGCACAGGCTAGCAAGCCGCATTGGGGTCCTCCCGCTTGGGGCAGCCCAGCGGCCGCTCGGCCGGCTGCAAGGGACAGCGGTTCACCTCGTCGGCACGCCGCTGCAGCCAGCAGGTAAAGGCGCTCGAGCCGGCGCCGAGCATCCAGAGAAAGAAAAAGCCGATCGTGTACCCGGCGTCGCGCGTCAGCTCGAGCGGGCCGACGAAGCGCAGGTCCACTGGATCGAGCAGCATGAACAGGAGCGCCGTGCCGACGCCGGCCACGACGAACGAAGGCCAGAACACCCAGATCAGTTTGCTCATGAGCTCTCCTTTACGATGCGCCAGCTCGCGCGCGGATCCTCCACCACGATGCGCCAGCGCCCCGCGGGCAGCTCGGGCAGTTCGGCCTCGTACACCCCCGGCTGCACGGGCGTGAGGCGCAGGCGCTGATCGCGGCCCGCACGCGTGGCGTGCGCGAGATGCACGAACAGCGCTTCGGGTGCCGCGCCATGCAGCTGGATGGAAATCTTGGACCCCGTGAGGGTTGTTTCGGCGGAAATTCCAAGAGCGCGAGCGCGCTCCTCTCGAACGAGAACCTTGTTTACGGCCATCCCCTGCTTGTAATAGTCCTCGGCCACCAGGCCGTCGGCGGAAGCGAACGCAATCCAGGTGGTCACCGCGCCGGCGACGATCACCGCCGCGGGGCCGGAAATGAGCAGCCACGGCCAGAGCTGTCGGTACCAGGGCGCGGTCATAGCGCCGCCACGGCAAAATTCGCCGCGCCCGATAGGAAGGAGACCACCTCATCCAGAATGGCGCCATGGTGCCCCAGCGCCACGTGGCCGCCGCGCTGATAGCCGAGGAAACGCGCGCCCGGGATTTTCGAAGCGGTGTAGCCGGCGCTCTCGAAGGTCCCATAGAGATCGTCGGCGACGCTGATGACGAGCGTGGGTACCGTGATCTTCTCCAGCGGATAAGGGGCAAGCGCCTGGGCGACGCGCGCGTCGTTCAGCAGCCCGGCGTGCCGCAGCGCGAGCGGCATGATGTGCTCCATCATTCGCGCCGCGCGCTCCCGCTCATCGGGGCTCGCCTCGGCGAGGGCTTCGGACGGCGTGCCGAGGATGGTCCGCGCGACGAGCCCGGGGGCGAGCCGCAGCGTGAGCCAGTAGAGGAGGTCCGAGTTCACCGCGCGTTCGAGCATGAAGCGCGCGAGCAGCCCGGACGAACGGGACTGCGCCGCAGCCGTGTCCGTCTGCCGCGCATCGGGTCGATACGCAAGCGGTACGAGCAGAAACAGCGCCCTCGTTCGCTGCGGATGACGGATCGCGAACTGCAGCGAGGAAGGCGCCCCGGCGGAGACTCCGGCAACCGCGGCGCGTTCGATCCCCAGTGCGTCGAGCAGGCAGGCGTGCGCATCGGCCTGCGCCTGCGGCGTCGCATCGGCGGGCAGCGGCGTGCGCAGATAGCCGAAACGCGACATGGCGATGACGCGGTAGCCGCGGCGCGCGAGCTCGGCGGCGAATTCGATCCCCTGGTCGAAGCCGCCGCCCGCGCCGTGGACCACGAGCAGCGCGGGGCCCTCGCCCATCTCGGCGTATTCGATGGAGCCGCATGCGGTCGCCGCGATGCGGCTGCCGTGCGCCACGCGCTGCGTCGCACGCTGCACGTCGCCGGCGAACCGGGCATAGCCAAAGCCCAACGCGAGAGCCGCCAGCGCCACCGCGCCGCCGATGGCGGCGAGCCAGGGCAGCCGGCGGGTCTTGATTGCAAGCTTCATCGGACGATGAACACCGAATGCTCGGTCACCGCGACGCCCTCGACGCCGAGCGCGCGCACCTCGAACTCGATCGGATGCGTGCCGGTCGCGGCGGGCGCCGCACGCACCTTCACCGGCACCATGCGGCTCGTCGCCGCAGGCACGCCCACCGTGGGCTCGCCCCAGACGTGGATCTCGGGCAGGCCACGTACCGAGACGTGGAAGGCGCGCGCCTGCTCGGTGGTGTTCATGATCTGCAGGCGGTAGACGTTCTCGATCAGGCCGCCCTCCACTTCGCGCGCGATCGCCGCTCGATCGCGGATGACGTCCACTTTCAGCGGTGTGCGCAGGTAGAGGCTCGCGGTCGCCGCGGTCGCGATCGAAGCGAGGATCGCGGCGTACACCAGAATTCTGGGGCGCAGCACGCGCGTGGCCTTTCCCTCCAGGGCTTGCAGCGTCGAATAGCGGATCAGCTTCTGCGGCTTGCCGACCTTCTCCATCACCTGGTTGCAGCCGTCGATGCACGCGGCGCAGCCGATGCACTCGTACTGCAGACCCTGGCGGATGTCGATGCCGGTCGGGCAGACCTGCACGCAGATGCCGCAATCGACGCAATCGCCCTTGTCGCCGCCTTTGCCGCGCGGCTCGCCGCGCCTGGCGTCGTAAGTAATGACCAGCGTGTCCTTGTCGAACATCGCGCTCTGGAAGCGAGCGTACGGGCACATGTACTTGCACACCTGCTCGCGCATCCATCCGGCGTTTCCGTACGTGGCGAAGCCGTAGAACAGTGCCCAGAATGCTTCCCAGGGTCCTGCGGAAAACAAGAGGAGGTTCGCGCAAAGTGCCTTGATTGGAGTGAAATAGCCGACGAAAGTGATGCCTGTCCACAGCGCCACCGCGATCCAGGCGGCGTGCTTCGCAGCCTTGAGCGCGATCTTCCTGGCGCCGGCCTTCTGGCGGTCGAGCTTCATCCGCGCGTTGCGGTCGCCTTCGATGCGGCGCTCGATCCACAAGAAGATCTCGGTATAGACGGTCTGCGGGCAGGCGTAGCCGCACCACAGCCGCCCGGCGAGCGCGGTGAACAGAAAGAGCGCAAGCGCCGAAACGATCAGCAGGACCGTGAGATAGATGATGTCCTGCGGCCAGAACACCAGGCCGAAGAGGTAGAACTTGCGGTTCGCGATGTCGAAGAGCAGCGCCTGGCGGCCGTTCCAGGTGAGCCAGGGGCCGCCGTAGAACACGATCTGCGTCGCCCAGACCAGCGCCCAGCGCCAGGCGGCGAACCAGCCGTGCACCGCGCGCGGGTAGATCTTGCGGCGGACCTCGTAGAGCGAAAGCTCGCCGAGATCCATGTCGTTCCTCATCTCGGCGGCTGGGACAGCGACAGCACGTACGCGGTCAGCAGGTGGATCTTGGCTTCCGAGAGCAGGTCCTTGTGGGCCGGCATCTGGCTCGAGCGGCCGCGCGTGATGGTCTCGATGATCGCCGGCTCGCCGGATCCATGCAGCCAGACGCGGTCGGTGAGATTGGGCGCGCCGAGCGCCGGATTGCCCTTGCCTTCGGCGCCGTGGCAGGCGGCGCAGATCTGCTTGAAGGTCGCCTCGCCGCGCGCCTTGCGCAGCGAATCGTGGGTGAGGCCGGAGAGCGACATCACGTAGTGCGCGGCGTCCTTCACGCCCTGCTCGCCGAGCGCCGGGCCGAACGGCGGCATGGTGCCGGTGCGCCCGTCGGTAATCGTGGCCTTGATGTTGGCGGGCGCGCCGCCCCACAGCCAGTCGCGGTCGGTGAGATTGGGAAAGCCGCGCGAGCCGCCGCCGTCGGAGGCGTGGCACTGGGCGCAATTATTGAGAAAAAGTTTCTGCCCTGTGGCGAGCGCCTCTGGGTTCTTCGCCAGCGCCTCCACGTCGAGCGCGGCGAACTTCTCGTACAGCGGCCCGAAGCGCTTGTCGGCGGCGGCGAGCTCCTGCTCGAGCTGGGCCACCTGCGACCAGCCGAGCGTGCCGCGCCAGCTCCCCAGCCCGGGATAGAGGACGAGATAAGCGAGCGCGAATACGATCGTGATGTAGAAGAGCCAGCTCCACCACCGCGGCAGGGGGTTGTTGTATTCGGCGAGGTCCTCGTCCCAGGTGTGGCCGGTGGTCGGCGCGGCGCCGGGGACCTTGCGCACGCTCTGCGACTTGAGGAACAGCGCGCACGCGACGATCGACACGACCGAAAGGATCGCGACGTAGACGTCCCAGAACTGCGAAGTGAACTGGCTCACGCTGGCCCCCTGTCGTCCTCGTCGAGCTGCCCGCGCTGTTCCCACGCCGTCTTGCGCGACGGCGCGTAGGCCCACCACACGATGCCGAAGAACGCCGTCATCACTGCGACCGTGAGGAGGCTGCGGATCAAGTCGATGTCCATGTCACCTCGCCGCCTTCACTTCGCTCTCTTGACCGCGGTGCCCAGCCCCTGCAGATAGGCAATGAGCGCGTCCATTTCGGTTTTTCCGCCCAGTTCGGCGGGGGCGGCCTTGATTTGCTCTGATGTATACGGAACACCGAGGCGTCGCAGCGCCACCAGCTTCGCCTCGATGCTCGCGGCGTCGGCGGGCGTCTTCTCGAGCCAGGGATAGCCCGGCATGTTGGATTCGGGCACCACGTCGCGCGGATTCGTAAGATGGATGCGGTGCCAGTCGTCGGAATAGCGGCCGCCGACGCGGTGCAGATCGGGCCCGGTTCGCTTGGAGCCCCACTGGAACGGGCGGTCGTAGACGAATTCGCCTGCGACCGAATAGGGCCCGTAGCGCTCCACCTCTGCGCGGAACGGGCGAATCATCTGCGAATGGCAGTTGTAGCAGCCTTCGCGCACGTAGATGTCGCGGCCCGTGAGCTGCAGCGGCGCATAGGGCTTGAGGTTCGCCACCGGTTCGGTCACCGACTTCTGGAACGACAACGGAACGATCTCGACCAGACCGCCCACGGCGACGACCAGGATGACGAGCACGATGAGGAGCGCCTGGTTGCGCTCGATGAGGTCGTGGGTGAGTTTCATGCGGACTGGGCTGCCGTGGCGGGAAGCGGAATCGTCGCTTCCGCCGGTTTGGACGCAGTGACTGTCATGTACGTGTTCCACGCCATGATGAGCATCCCCGAGAGATACAGCACGCCGCCGAGCAGGCGGATGGCGTAGAACGGATAGGTCGCCTTTACGCTCTCGACGAAGGTGTAGGTGAGCGTGCCGTCCTCGCTGACCGCGCGCCACATCAGGCCCTGCATCACCCCGGCGATCCACATCGCCGTGATGTAGAGCACGATGCCGATGGTGGCGACCCAGAAGTGCAGGTTGATCGCGCGCACGCTGTGCATCTCGGCGCGGCCAGCCGTTTCTCCTTTATAGATGCGCGGGATGAGGTAATAAAGCGAGCCCATCGAGATGAGGCCCACCCAGCCGAGCGCGCCGCTGTGCACATGGCCTATGGTCCAGTCGGTGTAGTGCGAAAGCGCGTTGACTGTTTTGATCGACATCATCGGCCCCTCGAAGGTCGACATGCCGTAGAACGAGAGCGATACGATCAAAAACTTGAGGATCGGGTCGTCGCGCAGTTTGTGCCATGCGCCCGAGAGGGTCATGATGCCGTTGATCATGCCGCCCCAGGAGGGCGCGAGCAGCACGAGCGAAAACACCATGCCGAGCGACTGTGTCCACTCGGGCAGCGCGGTGTAGTGCAGATGGTGCGGGCCCGCCCACATGTAGGTGAAGATGAGCGCCCAGAAGTGCACCACGGAGAGCCGGTACGAGTAGATCGGGCGGCCGGCCTGCTTGGGGATGAAGTAGTACATCATGCCGAGGAAGCCCGCGGTGAGGAAAAAGCCCACCGCGTTGTGGCCATACCACCACTGCACCATCGCGTCCTGTGCGCCCGCGTAGGCCGAGTACGACTTCCAGAAGGTCGCCGGCATGACAGCGCTGTTGACGATGTGCAGCAGCGCCACCGTGAGGATGAACGCGCCGAAGAACCAGTTCGCGACGTAGATATGCGGGATTTTTCTCTTGAACAGAGTTCCAAAGAAAACCACCGCGTATGCAATCCAGACCGCGGCGATCAGGAGATCGATCGGCCACTCGAGCTCCGCGTATTCCTTGCCCTGGGTATAGCCGAGCGGTAGCGTGACGGCCGCGAGCACGATCACGGCCTGCCAGCCCCAGAAGGTGAACGCGGCGAGACGGTCGCAGAACAGCCGCGCGTGCGAAGTGCGCTGGACCACGTAGTACGAAGTAGCGAAGAGCGCGCAGCCGCCAAAGGCGAAGATGACGGCGTTGGTGTGCAGCGGCCGCAGGCGCCCGTAGGACAACCAGGGGATGTCGAAATTGAGCTCGGGCCACAGGAGCTGCGCCGCGATGAGGACGCCGACGGCCATCCCGACCACGCCCCAGACCACGGTCATGATCGCGAACTGCCGGACGACCCGGTAGTTGTACAGGTCTTGGGAGGACATGGGACCCTATGCTATGGACCCCGATCCTCAATTAGTTGACCTACCTCAAAACTTGTCGCGCTACGCTTGCAGAAGGCGCCGCCGCGCCTCGAACTCCGCCTGATCGATCTCGCCGCGGGCATAGCGCTCCTTCAGAATCTCCATCGCGTGCGCGCCGTCCGCACGGTAGGGCCGCATCACGAGATAGGCCACCGAAACGCAGGCGACGAGGAAGAGAATCATCATCAGCGGACCGAACAACATCCAATGCGCCGGTCCCGGCCCGTAGCCACCCCACCAATCGCTCCACCACATAGGCGCTCCTTTCTGACTGCGGTCCCAGTGTCATCCCGCTGCAGGGAGGCGCTTTGAGGAAGATCAATCATGCTCGCCTTGATGGCCGCGGGCATGATGCGGCTGCACCGTCCAGCGGGTCGGCGTGCTCATCCTGGCGATGCCGCGCCTGCTCAACTACAGCGTCGCGCTATTCCTCATCCTCATCGGGATCCTGGGCCTGGTGAAGTTCTAGGGCACCAGGACCGCCGCGCCTTCGAGCCGGCCGGCGCGCAGGTCAGAGAGCGCTTCGTTCGCCTGTTCCAACGGGTAGGTCCGGACCGAAGTCCTGATTGGAGTTATTGCCGCAAGCTGCATGAACCGCTCGCCGTCGGCGCGCGTGAGGTTCGCCACCGATTCGATGCGGCGCTCGCCCCAGAGCAGGTGGTAGGGAAACGAAGGGATGTCGCTCATGTGGATGCCGCCGCAGATGACGCGTCCGCCCTTCTTCA
The DNA here is from genome assembly GCA_045810245.1 of Burkholderiales bacterium. Classification (GTDB taxonomy): domain Bacteria; phylum Pseudomonadota; class Gammaproteobacteria; order Burkholderiales; family SG8-39; genus SCGC-AG-212-J23. The sequence goes on from JBJMWH010000029.1 coordinate 8,286, forward strand.
CCGCGCGCAGGCCGGCCACTACGAGCGCGCCGGCCGGCGCGAACACGATGGCGGCGTCGAGCGCCTCGGGCGGCGACTGCGTCGAATCTCCCGCCCAGTGAGCTCCGCAGGTCAACGCAAATTTCTTGCCTGTTTCGTCCCCTGGACGCGTAAAAGCAAAGACCGTTCGGCCGTCTGCCCGCGCGACTTGCGCGAGGATGTGCGCGGCGGCGCCGAACCCGTACAGCCCGATCGATCTGGCGTCCTCGCACTTTGCATAGCAGCGGTATCCGATCAGACCCGCGCACAGGAGCGGCGCGGCGTGCGCATCGCTGTAACGGTCCGGAATCCGCAGGCAGAAACGCTCGTCGGCGACCATTTCCTCGGCATAGCCGCCATCGAGGTGGCAGCCCGTGAACCGCGCGCGTTCGCACAGATTCTCGCGGCCGCTCCTGCAGTATCCGCAGGCGCCGCAGGTCCACCCGAGCCACGGCACACCGACGCGCGCGCCGGCCGCGAAGCGCGCACCGCCTTCGACCAGCGTGCCGACCACCTCGTGGCCCGGGATCACGGGGACATGGCACGCGGCAAGCTCGCCGTCGACGAGGTGCAGGTCGGTGCGGCACACGCCGCAGGCCTTCACCCGGATACGCACCTCGCCCGCGGCGAGCGGCCGCGGCTCGCGCGCCTCGCGTACGAGCGTCGAGCCCGGCGCGCGCAGCGTCATCGTCCTCATTTCGGGCGGTCGTCGTCGGCGAGCACGTCGTGCGCCGGACGCTCGAGGTCGTCGAATTGGCCGCCTTCGATCGCGCGCCAGAACGCCCAGCCGATCAGGAATACGAGGGCGACCGAGAGGGGGATGAGGAGATAGAGGCTTTCCATGGCAGCGGTTCGGCAAGCGAGCGTTGCGAATTGAGCAGCACGACGAGCGAGCTCGCGCCCATTACGAGCGCGGCCTCAAGCGGGCCGATGAACCCCGCCGCGGCGAGCGGCAAAGCGGCGGCGTTGTAGGCGAGCGCCCAGGCGAGGTCCTGGCGCACAAGCCGCATGGCGCGCCGCGCGGTCTCGAACACGCCGCGCACGTCGGCGAGCGAATTGCGCAGGACGACGGCGTCGGCATGGTGCTGCGCGGCGGCCGCGCCGCCGCCCATGGCGATCGAAGCGTCGGCCTGCGCCAGCACCGGCGCATCGTTCAGCCCGTCGCCGATCATGACGACGCTGCGCCCGCCGCGCTGGCGGCGCCTGAGGTACTCGAGCTTGCCTTCCGGGGTGACGCCGCCCGCGAAGGCCGGAATGCCGAGCCGGCGCGCGAGCGCGCCCACCACCTGCGCGTCGTCGCCGCTCACGAGGTGCACGAAGATACCGCGCGCGAGGAGATCCCCCACCAGCACGGCCGCCTCGGGCCGCAGGCAATCCTCGAGGTCGAAGGCGGCGAGCCAGCCCTCTTCATCGCAAAGATAGATGCGGGTGTGCTCGGGCTCGAGCGGCGCGAGCGCTGCGGGAAGCGGCTTTCCATGCAGCACGGCGCAGAAGCGCGCCGCGCCGATGCGCATGCGCCGTCCTGAAACGCGGCCTTCGATGCCTTCTGCGGGAACGTGGACGAGCTCGCTCACTGCGCGTACCGGCAGACCGGCGAAGGCGCGCGCCGCCGGATGCCGGCTCTGGAGCTCGAGCGATGCGGCCAGCTCGAGCGCCTCGGCCTCGGGAAGCGCCGCGAGCGGCAGCGCCCGGGCGAG
>JBJMWH010000030.1:0-4117 GCA_045810245.1 Burkholderiales bacterium
GCTCGGCCGCCTGCCGCAGACCGGCGACAAGACCGACTGGGACGGCTGGCGCTTCGAGATCGTCGACATGGACGCTAAGCGCATCGACAAGGTGCTCGCCTCCGCGCTCAAAAGCGATACGCCCCCCGCAGCTCGATGAAATTGATGCCCGGATTGGGATGCGCGATGCCGCCGTTGGAAAGGTGCTGCGCGCGCAGGGCCAGGTCATAGTGCTGCTGCGGCCCGAACAGCACGCCCGCGCCGAGGTGGTCGCCGTACTGGAAATGGGTGGAGAAATGCGTGTCGGCGTTGATGGTCACGTCCGAGAGCAGGTGGAAGCCGATCGCCGCCTCGAAGTAGGGCACCAGCGCCGTGCGTGCGGAGCGCTCGAGTCGGAACACCGGCGTGATGCCGAGGTCCCATACCTCCTGGTGCGGCTCGCCGGGCTTGAGCGGGCCGCTCCAGCGCCCGAGCTGCAGGTCCCAGTAGGCGCCGAGTGTCCAGGCGCGCTCGGCGAACCAGCGCTTCTGCCAGGTCCACTGCAGGCCGAAGCGCCAGAGTTCGGTGTCTTCTTGGCCGCCGCCGACCTCGAACGACACGCCGTCGAGCGCGTGCGCGCTTGAAACGAGCCCGAGAACGAGCGCGGCCGCGAGCGCGGTTTTTCGTATCATTGCTGCAACCGGATTCAGGAAACCATGGCCCAATACGTCTACACGATGCGCCGCGTCGGCAAGGTCGTCCCGCCCAAGCGCACCATCCTAAAGAACATCTCGCTGAACTTCTTCCCCGGCGCCAAGATCGGCGTGCTGGGGCTGAACGGCTCGGGCAAGTCGAGCCTGCTGAAGATCATGGCAGGCGTGGATGAAAACTACGACGGCGAAGTGATCCGCATGCCGGGTATCCGCGTGGGCTTTCTGGAGCAGGAGCCGCGCCTTCCCGAAGGAAAATCCGTCAGGGAAGCGGTGGAAGAATCGCTCGGCGAAACGGCGGCGGCGAAGAAGCGGCTCGACGAAGTGTACGCGGCGTACTCAGAGCCCGATGCCGATTTCGACAAGCTCGCCGAGGAGCAGGCCCGACTGGAAGCCCTCATCAACGCCGGCGGCGCCGACGAGCTCGAAGTCGCGGCCGAGGCCCTGCGCCTGCCGCCCTGGGAGCAGAACGTAGACGTGCTTTCGGGCGGCGAGAAGCGGCGCGTGGCGCTCTGCCGGTTGCTCCTGTCCAAGCCGGATCTGCTCTTGCTGGACGAGCCCACGAACCATCTCGACGCCGAAAGCGTGGAGTGGCTCGAGCAGTTCCTGCAGCGCTTCCCGGGAACGGTGGTCGCCGTAACCCATGATCGATATTTCCTGGATAACGCGGCGGGCTGGATCCTCGAGCTCGACCGCGGCTACGGCATCCCCTGGGAGGGCAACTACTCGAGCTGGCTCGACCAGAAGGAAAAGCGCCTGCAGCTCGAAGCAAGCCAGGAAGCCGCGCGCATCAAGGCGATGCAGGCGGAGCTGGAATGGGTGCGCCAGAACCCGAAAGGCCGTCAGGCGAAGTCCAAAGCGCGCCTCGCGCGCTTCGAGGAGCTGTCGCAGTACGAGCACCAGCAGAGGAACGAAACGCAGGAGATCTTCATCCCGGTGGCCGAGCGCCTGGGCAACGAGGTCATCGAGTTCAAGAAAGTATCCAAGGGCTACGGCGAGCGCCTGCTGATCGACAAGCTCTCGTTGCAGATTCCTCCGGGGGCGATCGTCGGCATCATCGGCCCGAACGGCGCCGGGAAATCCACCTTGCTACGCCTCATCACAAGAAACGAAAAACCCGATGCCGGGACGATTACGCTCGGCAAGACGGTGAAGCTGGCGCACGTCGACCAGGCGAGGGACGCGCTGCAGGGCGACAAGACGGTGTGGGGGGACGTTTCCGGCGGGCAGGACACGATCACGGTGGGCAAGTTCCAGATGCCCTCGCGCGCCTACCTCGCGCGCTTCAACTTCCGCGGCGCCGACCAGCAGAAGCTGGTGAGCCAGCTCTCGGGCGGCGAGCGCGGCCGGCTGCACCTCGCCAAGATGCTGGTCTCGGGCGCCAACGTGCTGCTGCTCGACGAGCCGTCGAACGACCTCGACGTCGAGACCCTGCGGGCGCTCGAGGAGGCGCTGCTCGAGTTCGCCGGCAGCGTGCTCGTGATCTCGCACGACCGCTGGTTTCTCGACCGCATCGCCACCCACATCCTCGCGGCCGAGGACGACTCGCAGTGGGTATTCTTCAACGGCAACTACCAGGAGTACGAGGCGGACAAGAAAAAGCGCCTCGGCGAAGAGGCCGCGCGGCCCCATCGGGTCAGGTACAAGGCGCTAAAGAAATAGCTTCAGAGCAGGGGGGCGAAGAGGCGCGCCACGCCGTCGCGCAGCTTGACGGCGGGCGGCCGCGCGTTGACGTCATGGAGGCTCAGGCGGCGCGAACCGGCGCGGCGCTCGACGATGAGCTCGTCCATGCGCCGGCCGAGCCGGCGGCAATAGGACTCGACGTTGAACTCGAAGTTGAGGCGCAGGCTGCGCGCGTCCCAGTTGCCCGAGCCGAGAAAGGTCCAGTGCGCGTCGACCACCATCAGCTTGGAATGGTCGAACGGGCCGGGCCGCAGCCACACGCGGCAGCCGCGGTCCAGCACCTGCCAGAGCTGGTGCACCATGGCCCACTGGACGTGGGGCAGGTCGGTCTCCTCGGGCAGGATGATGTCGACGTCGACTCCGCGCAGCGCGGCCGCGTCGAGCGCCGAGATGATGCCGCCGTCCGGAAGGAAGTAGGGCGTGCAGATGCGAACGGTGCGCTGCGCTGCGTTGAGCGCGCCGACATAGGTCCAGCGCAGCCGCTCGAAGGCCTCGTCGGGCCCGGCCTCGATGCCGCGCGCGAGCGAATCGCCCGCGGGGGCGAGCTGCGGGAACCACTCCGGGCCGCGCAGTGCCTCGTCGGTGGTGAAGAGCCAGTCGTCGACGAACACCTCCATGAGATGCGCCACCACGGGCCCGCTCAGGCGGAAATGGGTGTCGCGGTATGGCCGCTTGCCCCAGTAGCGGCGGTCGATGTTGATGCCGCCGGTGAAGCCGAGCTCGCCGTCGAGCACCAGGATCTTGCGGTGGTTGCGCAGGTTGAACGCGTTCAGCCGCGCCGGCACCAGCGGCGGATTGAAATCCCCCACCGGCACGCCCGCCTGGCGCAGCCGCTTCGCCGGGGAATGCAGCGAGAAGCGGCAGCTCACGTCGTCGATCAGGACGCGCACCTCCACGCCGCGCTGCCGCGCGCGGATCAGCGCGTTCACGAAATTCTCGCCGATCCCGTCGGAGTGAAAGATGTACGAGGCGAGGGCGATCGAAGTGCGTGCCTCGTCGATGGCCTGCAGCATCGCCGGATACGCCTCGGCACCGTCGACCAGCGGCTGGATCGCGTTGCCCGGCAGCAGCGGCCGCTCGACCACTTGCCCGACCAGTCGCGCGAGCGGCACGAGATCGGTGACCGGAAGGCGCTCGTCGGATTCCGATGTGGTGCGCACGCGGACCAGGTCGCGGCGCAGGCGCGCCGCACGCCGCTGCACCCGGTTGACGCCGAACAGGACGTACAGGAACCCGCCGGCGATCGGCAGCAGCCAGGCGAGCAGCACCCAAAGCGCCGCGGAGCGCGGGTCGCGCTTATAGATGACGGCATGGGTGGCCGTGAGCAGTGCCACTGCCAGGGCCACGACGCCAAAGGCGAGGTCGAAGGGACTGCTCAACCGGCGAAGATTAGGACAAAATCAGGCCGACCGCCGCATACCCCTAACAGAGCGAGATCCATGAGCGAAAAGATCACCCGCCGGCAATTCATCGTGCGCGCCGCCGCCTCCGCCGCAGCAGGAACGGGGAGCGCGCTCGTTCCGCTGCAGGCCCAGAACATCGTCACCGACGCAAGGCAGGCGCAGCTCAAGTGGTCGAAGGCGCCGTGCCGCTTCTGCGGCGTCGGCTGCGGCGTGAACGTGGCGGTGAAGGACGGCCAGGTGGTCGCGACCCACGGCGACCCGCAGGCCGAGGTGAACCGCGGCGTCAACTGCGTGAAGGGCTACTTCCCTCTCGAAAATCATGTACGGCGAGGACCGGCTGACGCGGCCGCTGCTGCGCATGAA
>JBJMWH010000031.1:0-3096 GCA_045810245.1 Burkholderiales bacterium
GTGCCCGATGGGCTCGAGCGCGAGATCCGCAACGATATGTACCGCGGGCGCAGCGCCGAGCGCTACTACGATGCGCTCGAGTGGCTTTTCACCGCGCCGGACTACGTCCGAAGTTTTAGATAAGGTGCGGCGTTTTGTCGCACCTCGCGGTAACTTCGTTAGTAGAAAAAATTCTTTGGTCTTGCTGACAGAAAAGGGCCATTATTTAGACGGAGGAACGACGCGGCAATAGAAAAACCGGCCGCGCAACGGCGCTGCTCACCTCGCGCTTCTCTCCTATTTCTTACTTGGGGATAACGGGGGCGGGAGGTCGTATGAAAATCAGGCACACAGTGCCATTGCTGTTCACGTCTGTAGCAGGCTTCTTTTTTCTCCATTCGCAGATCGCCACTTCCGTCGATTTCTTCGCCCGTGACCCGGGCGTGCGCGGCGGAGCAGCCGATGCCGGAGGGCCGCTTCCGGGGCTGACCGCGAATCAGCTTGCGTTCTTCGCCCAGGGCAAGGACGACTTCAACGAAGCCGAAGAGGTCGCCGACGGCCTCGGGCCGGTGATGAACCTGGACGGTTGCGGCGGCTGCCATGCCCAGCCGGCGAGCGGTGGAAGCAGCCCGGCGGTCAATCCCCAGGTAGCCTTCGCCACCAAGCGCGGCGCCGACAACAAGCTGCCCTCGTTCATCCGAGCCAACGGCCCGGTGCGCGAGGCGCGCTTCGTCAAGAACGCCGATGGAACGGCCGACGGGGGCGTGCACGCGCTCTTCACCATCGCCGGCCGCGACGACGCGCCCGGCTGCGTGCTCGCGCAGCCCGACTTCGCGACCCAGCTCGCCAACCGCAACGTGATCTTCCGCATCCCGACCCCGGTGTTCGGGACGGGGCTGATCGAGGAGATCAGCGACACGACGATCCTCATAAACCGCTCGCGCGATTCGTCGACGAAATCGGCGCTCGGCATCAGCGGGCGGCCGAACCGCAGCGGCAACGACGGCATGATCACGCGCTTCGGCTGGAAGGCGCAGAACCCGTCGCTCCTGGTGTTCTCCGGCGAGGCCTACAACGTCGAGATGGGCATCACCAACGAGCTCTTCCTGAACGAACGCGACCAGACCCCTGGTTGCCAGTTCGCCACAGGGCCAAACGACGTGCAGAACACCGACGCGGCCGAGAATGCCGCGACGCGGCATGCTGCAGCGTTGGCGGCGACCAACGCGGTCGGGAACTTCGGCAACTTCCAGCGCTTCCTCGCCGCGCCGAAGCCGGACCCCGATACTCCGGGAGGCACCAACTCGATCGGCCGTGGCAAGAGCGCGTTCTCGAGCGTCGGCTGCGCGCTCTGCCACACCCCCTCGATGCGCACGGGCAATGCCTCCGTCGAGGCGCTGCGCTTCCAGACGGCGAATCTCTACTCCGACCTGCTGCTGCATGACATGGGCGTCGGGCTGGCCGACAACGTCTCGCAGGGCGCGGCCACAGGAAGGGAATTCCGCACCGCGCCGCTGTGGGGGCTCGGGCAGCGCCTCTTCTTTCTGCACGACGGACGCAGCAACGACCTGAAGGACGCGATCCGCGAGCACGCGAGCACGGGCTCGGAGGCGAACGCGGTGGTCTCCAGGTTCAACGGCCTCAGCGAGTTCCAGAAGCAGGACCTGTTCAACTTCCTGCGGTCACTGTAAAAGGGAGGAGTCCCGGCACTCGAGCACCCGCCGCCAGGCGGCGCGGTGCTCGGGGTCGGCCTCTCGATGCTCGGCGTCGGCCTCTCCGACTATGCGCCCGGGGCTTTCGGCGTCGCGCTGAGCGCTCGCGGCATGAGCCGGACATCCGCGAGCCGCCCGGCAAGCTCGCGCAACGCCTCGGTCGGGCCGTGCCAGCACAGTTCCTCGACGTCGCCGAAGAGGCGAGCGTCGGTCCTGAGCGTCGCAAGGTTCTTGAAGAGGAGCGCAAGCTGCCGGCGCTCGCCCAGGACTGCCGGTGGAAAATTCTCGAGCGGGCCGTGCTGCCTCACGAGGCGCGCGGCGCCCACCGGGCCGATGCCCTCGATCCCAGGATAGCCGTCGGCGGCGTCGCCGACCAGCGCGAGAAAATCCGGAATAAAGTGCGGCGCTACGCCGTACTTGCGTTCCACCGCGCCGGCATCGAGGATCCGCTGCGACGTCCGAACGACCTGGACCACGCGCTCGCCCTCGACACACTGCGCGAGGTCCTTGTCCGGCGTCCAGATGCAGACCTTCTCCACGCGCGCGTCGGCCGCGGCAGCATGCGCGGCGGAGGCGAGCCCGTCGTCGGCCTCGAGCTCCACCATCGGCCAGACCGCCACGCCCATCGCCGCAAGCGCTTCCTCGAGCGGATGAAACTGCGCGAGCAGGGCCGGCTCGATACCCTCGGCCGTCTTGTACCCCGGCCACAAGCCGTTGCGGAACGACTCGACGACGTGGTCGGTGGCGACGCCGACATGCGTGGCGCCCTTTTCGATCATCTGCAGCACGGTGTGCAGCACGCCGTTCACGGCGCCGAAGGGCGCGTCCTTGCCCTTGTTGAAGCGCCGCTGGCCGTAGAAGTGCCGGAACAGCTCGTACGTGCCGTCGATGAAGTGAACGATCATTTGCACGATATACCACGCAACGCCACGCCTCGCTGCGTTCAGACACGCCGCGTGTTCGCTTGCGGACGCAGCCGGTTGAGGCAGCGTTACCGTGCGGCGCGATGCCGCGTGCACCGCTTATAGGCGTCCTTGAACGTTCAGCGGGCAGCTTGCCCGACACTCCGGCTCTCGCTCCTAAATAACAATCGCCGACGTCACTAGCTCAACCGACGCGAGGTGAACCCATGGCCGAAAACAACAGACGTAGCGAGCGCGGCGCAGCCGGCGACAAGGTGCACAGCGGCAGCGAGGGTTTCGGCGGAGTCGTGGGCGAGCGCGACGGCACCGAAAATGTGTCTCGCGAGGCGGGCAACAGCGATCGGCAGCGGGGCGACGCTGGCGTGTCAACGCAGGACACTGGCACCAACAGCTTCACGCAACAACCGCGCGAGGCAAGCAGCACCGGGCTCGAGCGCTCGAAACGTAGCCGCGGCGAAGCGAATCGTGACGACGCGCAGCCA
>JBJMWH010000032.1:0-2562 GCA_045810245.1 Burkholderiales bacterium
GGACGCGAGCCTGCTTCTCATCCCGGTCACCGGCTTTTTGCCGGCCTCGGATCCCAGGGTCGTGTCCACCGTGAAGCAGATCGAGGAGGAGCTGATGGTCGACGGCTTCGTCCACCGCTACCGCACGCGCGAGTCCATCGACGGCCTGCCGCCGGGCGAGGGCGTGTTCCTCGCCTGCAGCTTCTGGCTCGCGGACAACCTCTGCCTGCAGGGGCGCCGGAGCGAGGCACACGAGCTGTTCGAGCGCTTGCTCAAGCTCACCAACGACGTGGGCCTGCTCGCCGAGGAATACGATCCCGCCGCGCGCCGCTTCCTCGGCAACTTCCCGCAGGCCTTCTCCCACATCGCCCTGGTCAACACGGCCTTTAACCTCGGGGAGCAAGAGAAGCCGGTCGAGCAGCGCGCCGAGAAGAAGGCCGCCTGAACCGCGGCAATCAGGAACGGACCACGTTTTCCGGCGGCGTGCCGGCGCTCAGCAGGTCGAGAAAGATCCGCACTTTCGCCGGCACCAGGCGCCGCCCCGGAAGCAGCGCGTGGATGCGAAGCGGCGCGCAGGCATAGTCGGCGAGGAGCGGTTGCAGGCGCTTGCGCCGCACGTGCTCTTCGCAGAACGTAAGCACGATGCGCGAGACCCCGAGGCCGTCCAGCGTGGCGCGCCTGCGCACGTCGGCGTTCGGGCTGCGCATGCGCGGGCGGATCGGAACGGAATAAGCATTTTTTTCCTGGGTGAAAGTCCACTCGGCATCCGCCGGCGACGCGATCGCAGGCAGCTCGGCGAGGTCCTGCGGCGTCTTCACCTTCGGGTACTTCTCGAGCAGAGCGGGGGCAGCGAAGACCCCGCGCGCGAGGGAAAACACATTGCGCGCGATGCGGCCGCTGTCGGGCAGGTCGCCGTCGAAGTACGAGAACACGATGTCGTAGCTGCGATCGAGCGGGTCGATGCGCCCATGCTCGACGTCGATATCGATGCGCAGGTCCGGATAGCGCGCGAGCATCTCGCAGGCCACGGCACCGAGGTGGTGCGCGCCGAACTCGTAAGGCGCGGCGATGCGCAGCCGGCCGGCGACGGCGTTGCCGCGCGCCGCGGCGTTGGCGCGCACCTCGCGCAGGCGCTGGAACATGGGCGCGGCGTCCTGGTAGAGCGACTCGCCGGCCTCGGTGGCGCGCACGCGCCGGGTCGTGCGTTGCAGCAGGCGCGCGCCTAGCTCGCCTTCTAGCCGCGAAACGGAGGCGCTGACGCTCGACTTAGGCCGTGCCAGGGCCTTTGCCGCCGCAGTAAAGCCGCCGTGCTCCAGCACGCAGCAGAAGGCGTCGACATCGTTCCAGTCCATTGTTCGGTATTCTGAACAATCTATCCTGCCCAGGCAATTTATCGGTGCGGCGAGTGTTTCTACACTGGCAGCTTGGAAAGAGGAGGCAGCACCGTGGCAATCGAGACACAGGCCTTCCTGGTCAACACCTGGTACGTCGCCGCCTGGGACCACGAGCTCGCCGACGGCAAGTTCCTCGCGCGCACGATCCTCGAGAAGCCGGTGGTCCTTTACCGCGGCGACAGCGGCCGCGTGGTCGCGCTCGACAATCGCTGCTGTCACCGCGGCGCCAAGCTCTCCAACGGCCGGCGCGAGGGCGACGACGTGCGCTGCATGTACCACGGCCTCAAGTTCGATCCCAGCGGCAAGTGCATCCAGATTCCGGGTCAGGAGAACATCCCGAAGAACCTGGGGGTGAAGAGCTACCCGGTGCTCGAGCGCGACCGCCTGGTGTGGATCTGGATGGGCGAGCCGGCGCTCGCCGATCCGGCGAAAATCCTGGACTTCCCGTACCTGCGTGACCCCGCGTGGCGCGGCAGGCCGGACTACATGCATTACAAGGCGAATTATCTCCTCATCGTGGACAACCTCTCCGACTTCGCGCACCTCGCTTTCGTGCACACGAAGACGCTCGGCGGTTCGGAGGAGTACGCCTACAAGTCCAGGCCGACGGCCATCGAGCGGCTCGAGGACGGTTTCCGGGTCGAGCGCTGGCACATGGACGCCGATGCGCCTCCGTTTCACAGGAAGGTGGCGCCGCAGGCCCGGAGGGTCGACCGTCGCAACATCGCCCGCATGTACGTGCCCGGCATCTTCTTCATGGAGACGCTGTTCTCGCCCGCCGGCGGCGGCGCGCGCGAGGGCAACCTCCAGGGCGCCAAGCAGTACCGCAACTGCCAGTTCTTCACGCCCGAGACGCGGCGCTCGACGCACTTCTTCTGGGACTACCTGCACGACTACGACCTGAACGACCCGACCATCGCCCAGTCGCTGAACCAGAGCATGATCGAGGGCTTCCTGGAGGACAAGTTCATCATCGAGGGGCAGCAGGAAGTGCTCGATGCCGATCCCAACTTCAAGATGAACGGCATCGTCGCCGACGCGCCGCTCGCGCACTTCCGCCGCACGCTCGCGAAGCGCATCGAGCTGGAGCAGCAGCAAGCCATCGCGGCCTGAAAAAGCTCCCGTTCGACATCGTCGTGCAGGCGGCGCTGCTCGTCCCGTGGCGGCGGCGCGCGCGAGGGCAACCTCC
>JBJMWH010000033.1:0-7536 GCA_045810245.1 Burkholderiales bacterium
AGGGAGGCCTCGGCATCGGGCTCACCCTGGTTCAGCGGCTCGTGCTCCTGCACGGCGGAACGGTGGAAGCGCGCAGCGCCGGGCTCGACCGCGGAAGCGAGTTCATCGTACGGCTGCCGGCGCTGAACGAGGCGCCCGTGACGCAGGCCGCAGCCCCGGAACGGCTGTTCTCGACCCCGCGCAAGGTGCTCGTGATCGACGACAACAGCGACGCCGCGAACGCCCTGCGCATGCTGCTCGAAAACGACGGCCACAACGTCAGGGTGGCGCACGATGGCGTGTCGGGCCTGGCGCTCGCGCGCGAGTACCGGCCCGAATACCTGCTGCTCGACATCGGCCTGCCGCGGCTGAACGGATACGATATCGCGGCGAGCGTGCGCGGCGACCCGGAGCTCAAGCACACCACCCTCGTCGCAATTACGGGTTACGGACAGGTCCACGACCGCGCGCGGACCGCAGCGGTCGGCTTCGACCACCATCTCACCAAGCCGGTTGAGTTCTCCGCCCTGCAGGCGCTGTTCCGGGCGAAAGCCTGACCGAGCAAATAGCGCTTATAATCTGAGGACTTAGGTCCTCACGATGGCGCTCTTCGCTCTTGGCCTGAACCACCATACGGCGCCGCTCGCCGTGCGCGAGCGCGTGGTGTTCCACGTCGAGCGCCTGCGCGAGGCGCTTTCGGCGCTGCGCAGCGATCTCGCTGCCGAGGCGGCCATCCTGTCCACCTGCAACCGCACCGAGCTCTATCTTGCCGCCGGCGAGCCGCCGACGGCAGCCGCCGAATGGTTTGCGCGCTATCACCGGTTCGATCCGGCCGAGCTCGGGCGCTACCTCTATACCCTGCCTCAGGAGCAGGCGGTGCGCCATGCGTTCCGCGTGGCCTCGGGACTCGATTCGATGGTCCTGGGCGAGCCGCAGATCCTCGGCCAGATGAAGGAGGCGGCGCGCGCGGCCGAGTCCGCGGGAACGCTCGGCACGCTATTGCACAAGCTGTTTCAGCGCACTTTCGCGGTCGCGAAGGAAGTTCGCAGTACCACCAGCGTCGGCGCCGCGAGCGTGTCGATGGCTGCGGCGGCGGTGAAGCTCGCGGCGCGCATCTTTCCCAGCCTCAAGGACCAGAAGGTGCTCTTCATCGGGGCCGGGGAGATGATCGAGTTGTGCGCGACCCACTTCGCTGCCCAGGCGCCGGCGCACATCGCTGTTGCGAACCGCACTGCGGAGCGTGCCGAGCGGCTCGCACATCGCTTCAACGGCGAGGCGATCGAGCTCAAGGTCCTGCCCGAGCGCCTGCAGGACTACGACATCGTGGTTTCGTGCACCGCCTCTTCCCTGCCGATCCTCGGCAAGGGCCTGGTCGAGCGGGCGCTGCGGGCGCGCAGGCGGCGCCCCATGTTCATGGTGGACCTCGCGGTGCCGCGCGACATCGAGCCCGAGGCCGGCGAGCTGGACGACGTGTTCCTGTACACGGTCGACGACCTTGCGCAGATCGTCTCCGAGAACCGCGACTCGCGGCGCTCGGCGGTGGAGCAGGCCGAGGTGATCATCGAGACCCAGGTCGGCCAGTTCATGCGCTGGATGCAAGGGCGCGAGAACGTGCCCCTCATCCGCGCGTTGCGCGAGCATGGCGAGCAGGCCCGGCGCCACGAGCTCGAGCGCGCGCTGCGTTGCCTGCAGCGCGGCGACGATCCCGCCGCGGTGCTGGAAGGGCTGTCGCAGGGACTGACCGCCAAGCTGCTGCACGCGCCGACGCAGGCGCTCAACGAGAGCGCCGGGGACGAAGGCCGCGTCCTCGCCGAAACCCTTTCGCGGCTGTTTCGCATCAAGTGAAGCCTACGCTGCGGTCGAAGCTCGACAGCCTGGTCGGGCGGCTGAACGACCTGAACGGCCTGCTCGCCTCCGAGAACGCCACGCGCGACATGGACCAGTTCAGGAAGCTCTCGCGCGAGCATGCGGAGCTCTCGACACTGGCTTCACTGTACGAGAGCTACCGGAAGGCGGAGCGCGACGCCGACGAGGCGCGCGAAATGGCCGCCGACGCCAGCATGAAGTCCTATGCGGACGAGGAGCTGAAGACGGCGCGCGCCAGCATGGAGCGCTTCGAGGCCGAGCTGCAGCAGGCGCTGCTGCCCAAGGACCCGAACGACGAGCGCAACATCTTTCTCGAGGTGCGCGCGGGCGCAGGCGGCGACGAGTCGGCCCTATTCGCCGGCGAGGTCTTCCGCATGTATGCCCGCTACGCCGAGCGCCAGCGCTGGCAGGTCGAGATCATCTCCGAGAGCCCTTCGGAGCTCGGCGGCTACAAGGAGGTGATCGCCCGCGTCGTCGGGCAGGGCGCCTATTCCAAGCTCAAGTTCGAATCGGGCGGCCATCGCGTCCAGCGCGTGCCGGAGACCGAGGCGCAGGGGCGCATCCATACCTCCGCCTGTACGGTCGCGGTCCTCCCCGAGGCCGCGGCGATCGACGACGTGGTGCTGAACCCGGCGGAGCTGCGCATCGACACTTTCCGCGCGTCCGGGGCCGGCGGGCAGCACGTCAACAAGACCGAGTCGGCGATCCGCGTCACCCACCTGCCGACCGGCATCGTGGTCGAGTGCCAGGATTCGCGCTCGCAGCACAAGAACCGCGAGAAGGCCCTCGGCGTGCTGGCCGCCAAGATCCGCGACAAGCAGGAGCGCGAGCAGCAGGCGAAGACCGCCTCGACCCGCAAGTCGCTGATCGGCTCGGGCGACCGCTCCGAGCGGATCCGCACGTACAACTTCCCCCAGGGCCGGGTCACCGACCACCGCATCAACCTCACGCTGTACAAGATCGACCGCATCATGGACGGCGAGCTCGACGAGGTGATCAACGCGCTCGCCGCCGAGCAGCAGGCCGAGCAGCTCGCGCAGCTCGCCGAAGAAGCCGCTTGACGATCGAGCAAGCACTGCGCACTGCCGCGGTCGACGCGCGCGAAGCGCGCCTGCTTCTCGCCGCGGCGAGCGGCTTCTCCGAGGCCAGCGTGGTGGCGTATCCCGAGCGCTCACTCACCGAGGAAATCGAGGCAAGGTTCCGCGGCTATATCGAAAGACGGAGCCAGGGCGAGCCGGTGGCGTACATCCTCGGGCGCAAGGAGTTCTACGGGCTCGAGCTCGCGGTCAACCCCGCGGTCCTCATCCCGCGGCCGGAGACCGAGCTGCTGGTGGAGCTGGCCCTGCAGCGGGCGTTTTCCTCCGTTGTCGATCTCGGCACCGGCAGCGGAGCGATTGCGCTCGCGATCAAGCGGCAGCGGCCGCAGGCCCGCGTAGTGGCCGTCGAGGCGAGTGCCGCGGCGCTCGCCGTCGCGCAACGCAATGCGGTCAAGCACGGCTTGGAAATCGAATTCCGGCACGGACGCTGGCTCGAGCCGCTCGCGGGCGAGCGCTTCGACCTCATCCTCGCCAATCCACCCTATGTCGCCGAGGGAGACCCCCACCTCCGGGACCTTCTATTCGAGCCGCGCGGCGCGCTGGTCTCGGGTGCCGACGGCCTCGATGCCATCCGCGAGATCACTCGGCAAGCCCCGCGTTACCTGGCCCCCGGGGGCTGGCTGCTCCTCGAGCATGGCATGGGGCAGGCCGGGCATGTGTGCGCCCTGCTGTCGCAGGCGGGCCTTGAAGAAGTCGACAGCTGCCCAGATCTGGCGCGAATACCCCGGGTCGCGGGCGGAAAGGTAAAATGAGCGCCATGGATACCCAACAGCGCATCAAGCAGCAGGTCGACAGCCACCCGGTGGTGCTCTTCATGAAGGGCACGCCCCAGATGCCGCAATGCGGCTTCTCGGCGCTCGCGGTGCAGGTGCTCAATGCCTGCGGCGTCGAGCAGTTCCATACGGTCAACGTGCTCGCCGATGCGGAGATCCGCCAGGGCATCAAGGAATTCGCCAACTGGCCGACCATCCCGCAGCTCTACGTCAACGGCGAATTCGTCGGCGGCTCGGACATCATGCGCGAGATGTACCAGTCGGGCGAGCTGCAGAAGCTGCTGTCGGAAAAGCAGAAGGCCTAGCGGCCGCCGTTTGCGGCGCTCTAGCGCAGGCGCCGTAGCGTCGATTGCACCTGTCCGAGGTAGCCGGCTCCGAACAGGTTGAGATGGTTGAGCAGGTGGTACAGGTTGTACATGGGTTTTCGCTGCTCGTAACGGTCCTCCCGCGGCCACGTCTTGTCGTAAGCCTCGTAGAACTCGCGCGGAAACCCGCCGAACAGCTCGGTCATGGCGAGGTCCGCCTCACGATCTCCATAGTAGACGGCAGGATCGAACACCACGGGACCTTCGGCGGTGAAGCCGGCATTGCCGCCCCACAGATCGCCGTGCAGCAGCGATGGCGTCGGCGCATGATTCTTCAAAAGAGAACCATCTGGAGGTTCGATGCGGAAGCCTTTGCGTAGCGCGAGCTCGAGTTGCGGACGGATCCTGCGCTCCATCCAGAATTCACTCCAATTGTCGGACCAGCCGTTCTGCTGGGGCGTCGCGCCGATGTAGTTGTCGCGGTGCCAGCCGAAGCGCGGCCCGCCCTTGCGGTGTGCCGCCGCGAGCATGCGTCCGAGCGCGGCGAAGTCTTTCCTGCCGGTCAGCTCCAGGTATTCGAGCACGAGGTAGGCGCGGCCGGCGGCGACACCGTGGGAATGAGGTTCGGGCGCGCACATCCCGTCCTTCCGCAGCGCCGCCAGGCCGTCGGCTTCGGCCGCAAACGCGTCCTCGTATTCGGCTGAATTGGTCTTCAGGAAGCGGGTGGTGCCCGCCATGCTTACCCTATAGCAGTCGTGGATGCAGCCACCCGTGACGCCGGCAATGCTTTCGATCCGGAGTTCAGCCTGAAGTGAGGCGGGTATTGGCAAGATTGAGCCGCTCGACCAGGATGCCGATGAAGGCGCGGTCGAACTTGCTGCGGCAGGCGTCCGAGGCCTTGCCGAGATCGCCCACCTTCACCTGCATGATCACCGAATCGCGCGCCGCCGTCACGGTGGCGCCGCGCTCGTGGCTGGAGACCGAAAGGTAGGCCATCTCACCGAAGCATTGCCCGGGGCCCAGCACCGAGAGCAGCTTCTTGTTCTTCGTCACGCGCGCTTCGCCCTCGACCACCATGCAGAAAAAGTCGC
This sequence comes from Burkholderiales bacterium, assembly GCA_045810245.1. Taxonomy (GTDB): domain Bacteria; phylum Pseudomonadota; class Gammaproteobacteria; order Burkholderiales; family SG8-39; genus SCGC-AG-212-J23. The sequence goes on from JBJMWH010000033.1 coordinate 5,112, forward strand.
CCTGCTCGCCTTCCCGGACCATGGGCGCGCCGGCCGGGACGCGCCTCCAGGACCCGAGGGCGACCACTTCCCACAGCTCCGGATCGGCGAAGGCCGCGAAAAACCGCATGTTGCGCAACGCCACGAACTTGTCGGCATCGCCCAGGTCGCCCCGGCGCGGCTCGCCGGTTCCGGCGCGCAGCACCTCGATCAGGTCCTCCGCGAGCTCGTCGCCGCGCTGGTAGCGCTGCGCGGGATCCTTCTGCATCGCGCGCCGCACCACGCGGTCGAGCGATTCGGTCACGCCGCGGCGGTGACTCGACGGAGGCGGCGGCTCGTACTGCGTGATCTGGAAGATGATGCTGAACTTGTTGCCGCCTCGATAGGGCAGGGTGCCCGAGAGCATCTGGTACATGACCACGCCGAGCGAATAGAGGTCGGTGCGGTGATCGACCACTTCATCGCGGATCTGCTCGGGCGACATGTAGGCCGGGGAGCCGACCCCGGTGACTTGCGTCGTTTCCGACCCCAGGTTGACCGCCAGGCCGAAGTCGCCGATGCGCACATCGGTGGGTTCGGCCGCGTACAGGATATTGCCGGGCTTGATGTCGCGGTGCGTCACCCCGCGGGTGTGCGCGAAGGACAGGGCGCGCGCGCACTTGAAGGCGATCTCGAGCACCTGCTCCACGGGGAGCAGGGATTCGGGCGCGCAGAAGCGCTCCATCGTCCCCCCCGGGACATACTCCATCACGATGTAGCCCGAGTCCTCGCCGATGCCCGCGTCGAAGATCTGGGCGATGTGCGGGTGCTCGAGCTTGCCCGCGAGGGATGCCTCGGTGAAAAAAAGCTTCCTGAACACCCGCCCCCGCATCGGATCGCGCAGCGCCTCGGGAAAGATGCGCTTGACCGCCACCTCGCGCCCGCGGAACGGGTCCTGGCACAGGAACACTTCGGAGGTGGCGCCCTCGCCGAGCTTGCGGATGACCGGATAGTTGGCGACGTGCTCCACCGGGCGTCGTTATCTCGGCAGTCGTTTGCGAGCGCGGGAGATCGCGGCGCGGACCTGCGACGGCGCTGTTCCGCCGATGTGGTTGCGCGCGGCCACCGAGCCTTCGGGCGTCAGCACGCGTTTTGCGTCAGGCCCGATCTCTTTTGAAAACTGCCTCAATTTTGAAAGAGGCAGGGCGGCGAGATCGACGCCGAGGCGCTCGGCCTCGCGCACCGCGCGCGCGACCACCTCGTGGGCGTCCCGGAAGGGCACGCCCTTGCGCACGAGATAGTCGGCTAGATCGGTGGCGGTGGCGTGGCCTTCGAGCACCGCGGCGCGCATCGCGCGCGGCACCGGCTGCATCCCGGCCACCATGCCGGCAAAGACGGAGAGCGAATCCTTCACCGTGTCGACCGCGTCGAACAGCGGCTCCTTGTCCTCCTGGTTGTCTTTGTTGTAGGCGAGCGGCTGACCCTTCATCAGCGTCATCAGGGCGACGCTGGCGCCGATCACGCGCGCGCTCTTGCCGCGAACCAGCTCGGGCACGTCGGGGTTCTTCTTCTGCGGCATGATCGAGGAGCCGGTGCAGTAGCGGTCGGGCAGCCGTACGAAGCCGAAGCGCGGGTTCATCCACAGCACGAGCTCCTCGGAGAAGCGCGAGAGGTGCACCATGACGAGCGCCGCGGCGGCGCAGAACTCGATCGCGAAATCGCGGTCCGAAACGGCGTCGAGCGAGTTCTCCGCCAGCGCTTCGAAGCCGAGCTCGCGCGCGACGCGCTTGCGGTCGATGCCGAAGCTCGTGCCGGCGAGCGCGGCCGCGCCGAGCGGCATCCGATTTACCCGCGAGCGCGCCTCGCCGAGCCTTTCGCGATCGCGCTCCAGCATCTCGACGTAGGCGAGCAGGTGATGGCCGAAGGTCACCGGCTGCGCCACCTGCATGTGCGTGAAGCCGGGCAGGATGGTGTCGACGTTCTTCTCGGCCACCTCGACCAGCGCCAGCTGCATCTGCGCGAGCAGCGGCGTGAGGGTGTCGATCTCGTCGCGCAGCCACAGGCGCACGTCGGTCGCTACCTGGTCGTTGCGCGAGCGGCCGGTGTGCAGCCGCTTGCCGGCGTCGCCCACCAGCTGGGTCAGGCGGGCCTCGATGTTGAGGTGCACGTCCTCCAGCGCCAGCTTCCAGTCGAAGCGGCCGGCTTCGATCTCCTGCCGGATCTGCGCCATGCCGCGTTCGATGGCCGCATGGTCCTCGGCGCTCAGGATGCCCTGCGCTGCCAGCATCTCGGCATGCGCCAGCGAGCCGGTGATGTCCGCCTGCCACAGCCGCTGGTCGAAGGACACGCTGGCGGTGTAGCGCTGCACCAGCTCGCTCATCGGCTCGGAAAAGAGCGCCGACCAGGCTTCGGATTTGTTGTCGAACTGGTTTGCGGACATCTGTGACAGGCCGGACGGCGGTTCAGG
>JBJMWH010000034.1:0-2683 GCA_045810245.1 Burkholderiales bacterium
CTGATGGACCATGCGCTGCGCCACCGCGCCCAGTGCGCCGATGTCGAGCCGCCGCTGCGCTTGCGCAGCTAGTTTCGGAAGCTGGATAAGGCCAACAAAATCAATTAGAGTATGGCTACAAAACCCCCAAGAGAGAAGAACGATGAGCAACAAGGGCCAGTTGCTACAAGACCCGTTTTTGAACACGCTGCGCAAGGAGCATGTCCCGGTTTCGATCTATCTCGTCAACGGCATCAAGCTGCAGGGCCAGATCGAGTCGTTCGACCAGTACGTCGTGCTGCTGCGCAATTCCGTGACGCAAATGGTCTACAAGCACGCCATCTCCACCGTGGTGCCGTCGCGTCCGATCAACCTGGGAGCCGACAAGGACTCCGAGTAGCAGTTTGCAGGAACACCTCAAGGAAACGCCGCGCCCCGCTGCCGACCCGCAGGCAGCGATCATCGTGTGCCTGGATTTCGGCGACGACGCCTACGAGGAGCGCATCGAGGAGGTCGTGCGCCTGGTCGAGAGCGCGGGCGTGCGTCGCCACCGCGTGATCCGCGGCCGGCGCTCGAGGCCGGATCCGAAGTTCTATGCCGGCAGCGGCAAGATTGCCGAGATCGCCGCCGCGGCCGAAAAGCTGAACGCGGCCGTCGTCGTCTTCAACCACGCGCTGTCGCCCGCCCAGGAGAGGAACGTGGAGCGCGAGCTCGAGCGGCGCGTGTTCGACCGCTCCGAGCTGATCCTCGAGATCTTCGCGCAGCGCGCGCAAACCAGCGAGGGCAAGCTCCAGGTCGAGCTCGCCCGGCTCGAGCACCTGTCCACGCGCCTGGTGCGTGGCTGGACCCACCTCGAGCGCCAGCGGGGCGGGCTCGGGAAGACCGGCGGCCCGGGGGAGAAGCAGATCGAGCTCGACCGGCGCTACATCGCCAACCGGGTTCGCGTGCTGAAATCGAAGCTCGAGACCCTTAAAAAACAAAGAACCGTTCAACGCCGCGCGCGCGCGCGGGGCGACGTGCTGTCGGTGTCGATCGCGGGCTACACCAACGCGGGCAAATCGACGCTCTTCAATGCACTCACCCGCGCCAGGGCGTACGAGGCCGATCAGCTGTTCGCCACGCTGGACACCACCACCCGGCGGATCTGGCTGCCCGAGTGCGGCGACGTGGTCGTTTCGGACACGGTCGGGTTCATCCGCGACCTGCCCCACGGCCTGGTGGCGGCGTTCCGCGCCACGCTCGAGGAAACGGTGCACGCCGACCTGCTCCTGCACGTGGTCGATTCGGCCTCGGCCAGCCGCGACGACCAGGTGCGCGAGGTGGACAAGGTCCTCGCCGAAATCCCGGCGGGCGATGCGCCGCGCCTGCAGGTCTGGAACAAGATCGACCTTGCAAGGCTGGAGCCCCGAGTCGAGCGCGATCAATATGGTAGGATTTGCCGCGTCTTCGTGAGCGCGCGCACCGGCGCCGGACTGCAGGAGCTGCGTGCGGCCATCGCCGAATTCGCAAAAGAGCGCTCGGCGGCGCGCCGCGCAGCCGCGGCGCCGACCCACCCACTGCAACCTACGTAACCCATGTCACTGAACGACCCCAACTGGGGCCGCGGTTCCCGCGGGCCGCAAGGCCCGGGCGGGGGCAACCAGGGGCCGCCCGACCTGGACGAGCTCTGGCGCAACTTCAACCGGCGCCTGTCGGAGCTGTTCGGCCGCCGGCGCCGCGGCGGCGACGAGCCGCCGCGCTCGCCGTCGTCGTGGCAGATCGGGGGCGGGGCGAGCCTGCTCGTCGTGCTGATCGTCCTGGTGTGGCTCGCGAGCGGGTTCTACATCGTGGTCGAGGGCCAGCGCGGCGTCGTGCTGACGTTCGGCCGCTTCTCCCAGGAAACCAATCCCGGCCTGCGCTGGCGCGTGCCGTGGCCGATCCAGTCGCACGAGATCGTGAATCTTGCCCAAGTGCGCACGCTCGAAGTGGGCTACCGCAACAACGTGCGCACCAAGGTGCTCAAGGAATCGCTGATGCTCACCGACGACGAGAACATCGTCGACCTGCAGTTCGCGGTGCAGTACCTGGTGAAGGACGCCAAAGACTACGTCTTCACCGTGCGCCGGCCGGACGATTCGGCGATGCAGATCGCCGAGACGGCGATGCGCGAGGTAATCGGCAAGAACCGCATGGATGCCATCCTCTACGAGACGCAGGTCGATATCGCCAACAAATCGCGCGATCTCATGCAGGCGATCCACGATCGCTATGGCACCGGCATCACCATCAGCACGGTCACCATCCAGAATGCGCAGCCGCCCGAGCAGGTGCAGGCCGCCTTCGACGACGCGGTGAAGGCGGGGCAGGATCGGGAGCGCCAGAAGAACGAGGGCCAGGCCTACGCCAACGACGTCATTCCGCGTGCGCGAGGCACGGCGAGCCGCCTGCTGCAGGAGGCCGAAGGCTACAAGCAGCGCGTGATCGCCACCGCCGAGGGCGATGCTTCGCGCTTCCGCCAGGTCCTGACCGAGTACGCCAAGGCGCCGGCCGTGACGCGCGAGCGCATCTACATCGAGACCATGCAGGCGGTGCTCACCTCGACCAGCAAGATCATGATGGACTACCGCGGCGCGGGAAACCTGCTCTATCTGCCGCTGGAGAAAATCATGCAGAACGCGGGCGCGCCGGGCGCCGAGGGAACCGCGCCGCGCGCCGCCACGCCGGA
>JBJMWH010000035.1:0-7530 GCA_045810245.1 Burkholderiales bacterium
ATGTAGTAGTACACATCCTCCTGCTTCGTGACCATGCGGCGCAACCCGTCCTGGATGATCACCGCGACCTCGTAGCCGTATGTCGGATCGTATGAGACGCAGTTCGGGATCACCGACGAGAAGATGTGTGAGTGGCCGTCCTCGTGCTGCAGTCCCTCGCCGTTCAGCGTCGTGCGCCCGGCGGTGGCACCCAGGATGAAGCCGCGTGCGCGCTGGTCGGCGGCGGCCCAGGCGAGGTCGCCGATGCGCTGCAGGCCGAACATCGAGTAGAAGACGTAGAACGGCACCGTCACCACATTGGAGTGGCTGTACGAGGTGGCCGCGGCGATCCATGACGAGAACGCGCCGGCCTCGTTGATGCCTTCCTCGAGGATCTGGCCCTGCTTGTCCTCGCGGTAGAACATCACCTGGTCCTTGTCGACCGGCTCGTACTTCTGGCCTTCGGGCGCGAAGATGCCGAGCTGGCGGAACATGCCTTCCATGCCGAAGGTGCGCGCCTCGTCGGGGACGATCGGCACGATGTGCTTGCCGATCTCCTTGTCGCGCACCAGTGCCGTCAGCACGCGCACGAACGCCATGGTGGTGGAGATCTCGCGGCCTTCGCCGGAGCCCTTGAGGAGCGCATCGAATGCCGACAGCGCCGGCACGGCGGGCGCCTTTTGCGCCTTCTGCCGCCGCTGCGGCAGGAAGCCGCCGAGCGCCTTGCGCCGCTCGTGCAGATACTTCATCTCGGGCGCATCGGCCGGCGGAATGTAGAACGGCAGCTCTTCCAGCTTGTCGTCCGGGATCGGGATGGCGAACTGGTCGCGCATCTCCTTGATGGTCGAGATGTCGACCTTCTTCAACTGGTGCGTCGGATTTTTCGCCTGGCCCTGCTTGCCGAGGCCGAAGCCCTTGATCGTCTTGGCGAGGATTACGGTGGGCTGGCCCTTGTGCTTCACCGCCGCGGCGTAGGCGGCGTACACCTTGTGCGGATCATGCCCGCCTCGGTTCAGGCGCCAGATGTCCTCGTCGCTCATGCGCGCGACCATCTCTAGCAGCTTCGGGTCCTTGCCGAAGAAATGCTTGCGCACGAAAGCGCCGTCGTTCGCCTTGTAGTTCTGATACTCGCCGTCGACCGACTCCTCCATGACGCGCACCAGGCGCCCTTCCTTGTCGCGCGCGAGCAGCGGGTCCCAGTACGAGCCCCAGATCACCTTGATCACGTTCCAGCCGGCGCCGCGGAAATCGCCCTCCAGCTCCTGGATGATCTTGCCGTTGCCGCGCACCGGGCCGTCGAGGCGCTGCAGGTTGCAGTTGATGACGAAGATCAGGTTGTCGAGCTTGTCGCGCGCCGCGAGGCCGATCGCACCGAGCGATTCGGGCTCATCCATCTCGCCGTCGCCACAGAACACCCATACCTTGCGGTTGTCGGTCTGCGCCATGCCGCGCGCCTGGAGGTACTTGAGATAGCGCGCCATGTAGATCGCCTGGATCGGCCCGAGGCCCATCGACACCGTCGGAAACTGCCAGTAGTCGGGCATGAGCCAGGGATGCGGATACGACGAAACGCCTTTGCCATCGACCTCGCGTCGGAAATTGAGCAGCCGGTCCTGCGACAGACCGCCTTCCATCAGCGAGCGTGCATAGACGCCCGGCGATGAGTGGCCCTGGAAATAAATCAGGTCACCGCCGTGCCCGTCGCTCGGCGCATGCCAGAAGTGCTGCTGCCCGGTGCCGAACAGCGTGCCGACCGAGGCGAAGCTCGCGATGTGGCCGCCGAGCTCGTCGTCGCTCTTGTTGGCGCGCGCCACCATCACCATCGCGTTCCAGCGGCAGATCGAGCGGATGCGCTCCTCGAGCGCGACGTCGCCGGGTGAGCGCTCCTCCATGTGCGGAGGAATGGTGTTGATGTAGGCGGTGTTCGGCGAGAACGGAATGTGCGCGCCCGAGCGGCGCGCCTTGTCGATCAGCCGTTCAAGCAGGTAGTGCGCGCGCTCGGGTCCTTCGCGCTCGAGCACTGCCTCGAGCGCATCCAGCCACTCCTGGGTCTCGAGCGCGTCGGGGTCGTTCGCTGCGGGGAATTGGGGGACGGCGGCCATTGTCCGGTTCCGGTGAATCGTGCTTCAGCGTTGCTGCAGGGGGCGCGGTTAGCTTAACCAGAAAACGGGCCCAATGCTAGACTGCGCCGCCCCCATGACGGCCAGGATCCTCGACGGAAAGTCGCTCGCCGCCGCGACGCGGGCCGCGCTGAAACAGAAGGTGCACACGCTTGTGCAGCGCGGGGTGCGGCCCGGGCTGACCGTGGTCATCGCCGGCGACAATCCTGCATCCAAGGTCTACGTGAGGAACAAGACGCTCGCCGCCGAGGAAATCGGCGTGCGCTCACAGCTGCTGGAGTACCGAAAAGAGGTTTCAGAAGCCGAGCTGATGCAAACGCTCGCGGCGCTGAACGCGGATCCCGCGGTCCACGGCATCCTGGTGCAGCTTCCACTCCCGAGTCACATCGGCGCGGCGCGCGTGCTCGAATCGATCGCGCCAGCCAAGGACGTCGACGGCTTCCATGAAGCCAATCTCGGCGCGCTGATGGCCGGCCGGCCCGCAGTGGTGCCGTGCACGCCGCTCGCCTGCATGCGCCTGATCGAGCACGCGGGAGTGCAAGTCGCGGGCCGGCACGCCGTGGTGGTCGGCCGCTCGAACATCGTCGGCAAGCCGCTCGCCCAGCTCCTGTTGCAAAAGGACGCGACCGTCACCATCTGCCACTCGAAGAGCGCCGACCTCGGCGGGATGTGCAAGACCGCGGACATCCTGGTCGCGGCCGTCGGGCGGGCAAAACTCATCGGCGCCGCAATGGTCAAACCAGGGGCCTGCGTTATTGACGTCGGCATCAACCGGCTGCCCGACGGCAAGCTCGCCGGCGACGTCGACTTCGACGCCGTCAAGAGTGTCGCCGGCTGGATCACCCCGGTTCCGGGCGGAGTAGGCCCGATGACGATCGCCATGTTGTTGGAAAATTGCATACGCGCGGCCTCCAAGGAATGAACCCGCGTGCCAGCCAAGGAATGAATCCACGTGCCAGCCAAGAAATGAACCCACTACTTCAGTTTGCCGGACTACCCCGCTTCGACCAGATCAAGCCGGAGCACGTCGCACCCGCCGTCGAGCAGCTGCTCGCGGCCGCTCGCGCCGCGGTCGAAGCGGCCATCGCGGCGCGTCCCACTTGGGACGAGTTCGTCGCACCGCTCGAGGACGCCAACGAGCGCCTCGGCCGCGCCTGGGGCCAGGTTGCGCATCTTCATGCGGTGATGGACAGCCCGGCGCTGCGCGAGGCGTACAACGCGGCCCTGCCCAAGGTTTCGCAGTACTGGACCGAGCTCGGCCAGAACCTGCAGCTCTTCCAGAAGTACAAGGAGCTCGCCGGCTGCGCCGGGTTCGCCGCCCTCTCGCCGGCGCGCAAGAAGATCGTGGACAACGCGCTGCGCGATTTCCGGCTCGGCGGCGCCGAGCTGCCGCTGGAGAAAAAGCAGCGCTACGCCGACATCCAGGAGGAGCTGGCGAAACTCTCGGCGAAGTTCTCGGAAAATGTGCTCGACGCTACGAATGCCTTTTCATTGATTGTCGAGAACCAGGAGCGTCTGAAAGGCATTCCCGGCGACGTGCTGCAGGCGGCGCAGGAGGCGGCCGCCCAGGATGAAAAGCAGGCGGACGGCCGGCTCAGGTGGAAGTTCACGCTCCACATGCCGTCGTACCTGCCGGTGCTGCAGTACGCCGACGACCGGACGCTGCGCGAGACGCTCTACCGCGAAAGCGCCACGCGCGCCTCCGAGTTCGGCAAGGCCGAATGGGACAACACCGCGCTCCTCGCGCGGATCGTCGAGCGGCGCCGCGAGCTCGCGGCGCTCCTCGGCTATGCCAGCTACGCCGAAGTCTCCCTCGAGCCCAAAATGGCGCAGTCGCCGGCGCAGGTGCTCGGGTTTCTCGACGACCTCGCGGCGCATGCCCGGCCGTTCGCCGAAAAGGACGTTGCGGAACTCCGGGCTTTTTCCGGATCTGATTTAGGAATCGAAGACCTGCAGGCGTGGGACGTGCCCTACGCCTCCGAAAAGCTGCGCGCGAAGCGCTACGCCTTCTCGGACCAGGAAGTGAAGCAGTATTTTCCCGAGGATGCGGTGCTGCAGGGGCTGTTCCGCGTCGCCCAGGCGCTCTACCAGATCACCATCGTGCCGGCGAAGGCGCCGCTCTGGCACCAGGACGTGCGGTTCTTCGAGATCAGGGACGCCTCAGGGGCCGCCTCCCAGCCCGTGATCGGCCATTTCTACATGGACCTCTATGCGCGGGACACCAAGCGCGGCGGCGCCTGGATGGACGATGCGATCACGCGGCGGCGCAAGGGCGCCGAGATCCAGACGCCCGTGGCACACCTCAACTGCAACTTCTCCAGGCCGCTCGGTTCGCCAACAGGCGGGAAGCCGGCGCTCTTCACGCACGACGAGGTCCTGACGCTGTTCCACGAGTTCGGGCACGGGCTGCACCACCTGCTGACCCGGGTCGAGGACCTCGGCGTGTCGGGCATCAACGGCGTCGAATGGGACGCGGTCGAGCTTCCCAGCCAGTTCATGGAGAACTTCTGCTGGGAGTGGGACGTGCTGCGCGAGATGACCCGGCATGTCGATACCGGTCAGCCGTTACCAAGACAATTATTTGAGAAAATGCTGGCGGCGAAGAATTTCCAGAGCGGCCTCGCCATGCTGCGCCAGATCGAGTTCGCGGTGTTCGACATGCGGCTGCATTCGGAGTTTGACCCGGCCTCCGGGCGCACTGCGCAGCGATTGCTCGAGGAGGTGCGCGATCGGATGGCGGTGCTGAAGCCGCCCGCCTACAATCGCTTCCCGAACAGCTTCTCGCACATCTTCGCCGGCGGCTATGCGGCGGGGTACTACAGCTACAAATGGGCCGAAGTGCTCTCGGCGGACGCCTATTCCTTCTTCGAGGAAAACGGCATCCTCGACGTGCGCGCCGGCCAGCGCTTCCGCGACGAAATTCTCGCCGTCGGCGGCAGCAGGCCTGCTGCGGAATCGTTCCGCGCGTTCCGCGGGCGCGAGCCGCGCGTCGATGCCCTGCTAAGACACAATGGTATGATCGCCGCGTAAGTCCGTACTCATGAAGATGCGCACGCCCATCGCGGTTCTGCTCTCCGCGAGCGCTTTCGCGGCGCTCGCGCAGCAGCTTTATCGCTGGACCGACGAAAAAGGGCGCGTGAACATCACCGACACGCCGCCGCCTGCCTCCGCGCGCAACGTGCAGCGAAAAAGCGGCGCCGGCAATGTCGCCGAATCGCAGCAGGGCTTCGAGTTGAGCCAGGCGCTGCGAAATTTTCCGGTGACGCTCTATACCGCGCCGGCGTGCAAGGAGTATTGCGTCGCGGCGCGTGCGCTGCTGAACAAGCGCGGGGTGCCCTTTACGGAAGTGCAGGTCGCCGACGACGCATCGCGCCAGGAGCTGAAGTCGATCTCCGGAAGCGATGACGTGCCGACGCTGGTCGTGGGGCGCAGCGTGCACCGCGGCTACTCGCCCGAGTCCTACGAGGCGCTCCTGGACTCGGCGCGCTATCCCAAGGCAGGTTCGGCACCGCCGCGGGCGCAGGCGGCGCCGCCGGATCCGGACGAGCCCAAGCCCGAACCCGCGCCGAGCGGACCCTACGCGCCCAGGCCACGGAGCAAGTAGGCTCAGTCTCTCTGCTTCGCCTCGCGACCTGGAACGTCAATTCGCTGAGAGTGCGCCTGCCGCACCTCGTCGACTGGCTCGCGCGGGCGAAGCCCGACGTCGCCTGCCTGCAGGAGACCAAGATCGAGGACGCGAATTTTCCGCTCGCCGAGCTGCGCGCCGCCGGCTACCAGGCGGTGTATTGCGGCCAAAAGGCGTATAACGGCGTCGCGATTCTTGCCCGGTCGCAGCCGACCGAGGTGCAGCACGGCATTCCCGATTTCGCCGACGACCCGAAGCGCGTGATTGCGGCGACGCTCGGCGAGCTGCGGGTCGTGTGCTTATACGCCCCGAACGGGCAGGCGCCCGGTTCGGACAAGTACCAGTACAAGCTGCGCTGGTACGACGCTGTTACGGAGTGGCTGTCAAAAGAACTGCAACGACATCCGCGGCTCGCAGTAGTCGGCGACCTCAACGTCGCACCTGAGGACCGCGATGTCCACGACCCGAAGCGCTGGGCGGGACAGATCCACGTGTCGGAGGCCGAGCGCGCCGCGATGCGCCGCGTGATCGACGAAGTGGGCCTCGTGGACGCTTTCCGGCTGTTCGCGCAGCCGCCTGGGGAATTCTCCTGGTGGGACTACCGCCTGGCGGCCTTCCAGCGCAACTGGGGGCTGCGCATCGATCACATTCTGCTTTCGCCCGAGCTGGCCAGGCGCTGCACGGCCTGCACCATCGACAAGTCGCCGCGTAAGCTCGAGCGGCCGTCGGACCACGCGCCGGTGATCGCCGAGCTCGAAAACTAGTCGATGAGCTGGTAGGCGGGAAGCGTCAGGAACTCGACGTAGTTGTCGTCGGCGGTGATGCGCTCGAAGAGCTGCGCCGCCTCGTCGTACTTGCCTTCGCTCATTGCGGCCTTCACCTTGGCAAGCTCTTCCTCGAGGAGGGCGCGGAAAAGCTCGACCGTGACCTTGCGGCCGTCGTCGAGCACGCCTTTCGGCGAGCGGATCCACTGCCAGATCTGCGAGCGCGAGATCTCGGCGGTCGCAGCGTCCTCCATCAGGTTGAACACCGGGACGCAGCCGTTGCCCGCCAGCCACGAGCCGAGATACTGGATGCCGACCGAGATGTTGTTGCGCAGGCCCGTTTCGGTGATCGGCTTGTCGGGCTGGAATGCGAGCAGGTCTTTCGCAGCGACGCTCACGTCCGGCCGCTGCCGCGAGTACTGGTTGGGCTGCGGCATGTGCTTGTCGAACACTTCCTTGGCGACCGGCACGAGCGCGGGATGCGCCACCCAGGTGCCGTCGCAGCCGTCGGTCACTTCGCGCAGCTTGTCCTGCCGTACCTTCTCGAGGGCGGCCTCGTTCGCTTTCGGGTCGTTCTTGATCGGGATCTGCGCCGCCATGCCGCCCATCGCCGGCGCGCCGCGCCGGTGGCAGCTCTTCACGAGAAGCAGCGCGTACGCGCGCATGAAGGGCGCGAGCATCGTCACCTGGCTGCGATCGGCGAGGCAGAACGCCTGGTCGGCGCGGAATTTCTTGATGCACGAGAAGATGTAGTCCCAGCGCCCGATGTTCAGGCCGGCCGAGTGCTCGCGCAGCTCGTACAGGATCTCGTCCATCTCGAAGGCCGCGACCACCGTCTCGATCAGCGCGGTCGCGCGGATCGAGCCGCGCGGGATGCCGAGCTCGCTTTGCGCCAGGACAAAGATGTCGTTCCAGAGCCGCGCCTCGAGGTGCGACTCCATCTTCGGCAGATAGAAATACGGCCCTGAGCCGCGCGCCAGCAGCTCCTGGGCGTTGTGGAAGAAGAAGAGACCAAAGTCGAAGATCCCGCCCGAGATCGGCT
>JBJMWH010000036.1:0-11799 GCA_045810245.1 Burkholderiales bacterium
ACCGGCTCAAGGCGCAAAGCGGTCGCAAGCCGCTCTCCGTGACCACGACTCCGTCCTTCGCCGCGCTATGGCTCGTGCCACGCCTTGCCGGCTTCACGCGCACGCATCCGGGCATCGACGTGCGCATCACCGCCGAGACGCGCGTGCAGGACCTCGAGCGCGACGGCCTCGACCTGGCGATCCGCCACGGCCCCGCGGCGCTCGCCGGGCCGAATGCGGTGCGCCTCATGGGCGAGCGCGTGTTTCCGGTCTGCAGCCCGAAGCTGCTGAAGGACAAGTCGAAGCCGCTGCGCGAGCCGCAGGATCTGCGTTACCAGTGCCTGCTGCAGTACGACGATCCCGAGGGACGCCATCCGTGGCTGCACTGGAAGACCTGGCTCGAGGTCGAGCGCATCGCCGACCTGCGTCCCGCCGGCACGCTTTCCTTTTCCGGCTATGAGCAGATCATCCCGGCGGCGGTCGCCGGGCACGGCGTGGGATTGGGGCGAACTCCGCTGGTGAAGGATCTGCTCGCGTCGGGCGAGTTGGTGGCTCCGTTCAAGAGCAGCGCCGATCCGGCCCGCGCCTATTACGCGGTTGTCTCGAAGAGCGCCGAAGGGCGGCCGGAGGTGGCTGAATTCGTGGCCTGGCTGAAGCAGGAGGCCGGCAGGAAATAAAGGGGTCTGACCCCTTTTTAAACGATGAGCACGATCTTGCCGATGTGCTGCGAGGTCTCCATCAGGCGATGCGCCTCGGCCGCCTCGCCGAGGGGAAAGGTCCGGTAGACCACGGGCTTGATCTTGCCCGCCTCGATCAGCGGCCAGATTTTCTCGCGCAGCTTGCGCGCGATGGAGCCCTTGAACTCGACCGGCCGCGGACGCAGCGTCGAGCCGCTGACCGTGAGGCGCCGGCGCATGACCTCGTTGATGTCGAGCTCCGTCTTGTGGCCGCGCAGGAAGGCGATGAATACGAGCCGTCCGTCGTCGGCCAGGCTCTTGAGCTCCTTCGGCACGTAGTCGCCGCCGACCATGTCGAGAATTACGTTGACGCCCTGGCCGCCGGTCGCGGCCTTGATCTCGGCGGCGAAGTCCTGCGTCTTGTAGTTGATCGCCTGGTCGGCGCCCAGGCGCACGCACGCAGCACATTTCTCATCGGACCCGGCGGTCGCGAACACGCGATTGCCGGTGGCCTTCGCCATCTGGATCGCGCTCACGCCGATTCCAGAGGTGCCGCCCTGCACGAGGAGCGACTCGCCCGGCGCGAGGCGGGCGCGGTCGTAGACATTGCCCCACACCGTGAAGAAGGTTTCGGGGAGCGAGGCCGCTTCGGTGAGCGACCAGCCCTTCGGCGCCGGCAGCGCGGTCACCTCTGGCGCGACGCAATACTCGGCGTAGCCGCCGCCGTGCACCAGCGCGCAGACCGTATCGCCTGGTTTATGGATTTTTACTGAAGAACCTACGGCAACCACTTCGCCCGCCACCTCGAGGCCCGGCAGATCGGAGGCGTCCGGCGGCACCGGGTAGTTTCCGCTGCGCTGCAGGATGTCGGGGCGGTTCACGCCGGCGGCCGCGACCTTGATCAGGATCTCGTTCGCCTTGGGCGCCGGTACCGGACGCACGATGGACTTGAGCACTTCGGGGCCGCCGGGCTGCGTGATCTCGACGGCGCGCATCTCTTTCGGAATCATCTATGCCATCATAACGGCATGGCCCAATTCCGCGTCGAATTCGTGCTTGACCAGTCGTCCGGGAAATACCTCGCCGAGATGTACCACCCGGACAATCAGGAGGAGCTGCTGGTGCGCACCGAGGCGCTGTATCCCTCCGAGGCCGCGGCGGTGCTCGGCCTGGTGCAGCTTTTCAAGAACGCGGTACTGCAGTTTCCGCAGCCCGGCGAGCCGGTGAGGAAGATCGGCAAGCCGAAGAAGAAGGCCAAGGCCGCCAAGAAAACGAAGAAGGCCAAGCGCGGCAAGAAGCGCAAGTAAACCGGATTTCTGGAGGAGACCCGAATGTCTTTCGCACGCGTCCTCGCCGCGGCGGCCCTGCTCGTCGCGCTTCCCGCTGCCGCGGATTTCAACGACAAGAAGCCGGTCAACGCGACCGTCACCGGCGCCACGCCGAGCGGCTACCCGCGCACCATGGTCGAGGGCCTGAACGCCGTCGTGCGCGACGCGTACCCCGGATCGTCCGTGTCCTTCAAGCCCAATTCCCCCGGCGGCGGGGTGCTCGCGATCGCCGAGCGGCAGGCCGATTTCACCGCGACCGCGACCGGCACCGAAATTCGTCTCGCCAACGAAGGCAGGGACCCGTACAAGGCACCGCTCAAGGGCAAGTTCAGCTACGTGATGATGCTGTACGACAACCAGTTCATCCACTTCCTGATGACCAAGGAATGGGCGGAGGCCAACGGCATCAAGAGCTGGGCCGACATCGCCCGGAAGAAGCCGCGCATGCGCCTCGCGATCAACCGGCCGGACAATCCGCAGACCACCATCGGCGCGCCCTACGAGGTGATGAAGGCCTACGGCTTCAGCATCAACGACGTGGAGAAATGGGGCGGCAGCTACGTCCTGGGCAACAGCCAGATCGGGCTCGACGCGATTACCGACGGCAAGGCCGACGTGTTCATGAACGCGCGCAACCTGGGCGACTCGCTCGTCAAGGACATCGCCGGCAAGCGTGCGCTCCTGTGGATCGACGGTGACGTCGCCACCATCCAGAAGGCAGCCGACGCGTTCAGCTTCAAGGCGGACATGGTGCCGAAAGGCACGTATGCATTCATGGAAAAAGACTATCCGACGGTGCGCCAGTGGGTCGCACTCCTCGCCGGCAGCCACGTTGCGGACGAAGTGGTGTACAAGTACGTGAAGGCCATTGCCGAGAACGAGTCGCGCGTACAGGCGATCGGCGGCTCGCTCAAGACCGCGTTCACGGCGGCGAACATGTCCACCAACCCGGCCAAGCTGCCCTACCATCCCGGGGCGCTGCGCTACTACAAGGAAAAAGGGCTGGTCAAGTAAGCCGAGGTGGCTTGAACTTCCTCAACTGGGAGGGGGCGCGGCATCGCCCCGGCGGCGCCTGGGCGGTGCTGATTCGCGCCGGCTCGGTCGTCGCCACGATTTACGTGCTGTGGATCGGCGCCCTCGCTCAGATCACCGGCAATGCCGCGCTGGGGCTCACGTTTCATTTCAAATCTGATTTTCTTTCGACCTTCGCGGCGTGGGCGCGCTCGTATACCGCGAACTGGCACCTCGACATCTCGATTTTCATCGCGGTCACCTTTCCGATCGCATTTCTGACCACCACCGCGCGCCGCGGGCGCAAGCGCCTCGCCTGGACCGACGTGGTGCTCGCCGCGCTGTCGTTCGGCGTCGCGCTGTACTACATCGTGCTCGACGACAAGTTCCTGCACTGGAGCCGCGGCTTCTCGCAGCCGACCCCGGCCGACATCCTGGCCGGGCTGCTGCTCCTCGGCCTGGTGATCGAGTTGTGCCGGCGCAGCACCGGCTGGGGACTCACCACCCTGGTGGCCGTGCTGCTGATCTTCACCGTGTTCGGAAGCTGGATGCCGGGTGCGCTGCGCCACGACAACTTCGGCATCGTCTACTTCATCGAGATGATGACCATCACGGAGAACGGGATCTACGGCGCGCCGCTCGAGGTGGCCGCGACCTACGCGTTCCTGTTCGTGCTGTTCGGCAGCTTCTACGAAAAATCGGGCGGCGGGCAGCTGTTCTTCGAGCTCGCGGGCGCGGTCACCGGACGCATGCGCGGCGGCGCGGCCAAGGCCTGCGTCACCGCGAGCGGGCTGTACGGCTCCATTTCCGGCAGCCCCACCGCGGACGTCGCCACCACCGGCCCGCTCACCATTCCGATCATGAAGAAGATGGGCATCCCGGCGGCGCGCGCCGGTGCCATCGAAGCCACCGCCTCCAGCGGCGGCGCGATGCTGCCGCCGGTGATGGGCGCGGTGGCGTTCATCATGTCCGACATCACCGGCATTTCCTACGCGAGCATCGCCTGGGCCTCGCTCGCGCCTGCGCTGCTGTACTACTACTCCATCTATCTCCTGGTGCACAACGAGGCGGTGCGCTACAACGAGCCGCGGCTGCCCGAAGAAGAGATCGTGCCGCTGGGTAAGGCGCTCGCCGGCGGCTGGCGTCACCTGCTGCCGATCGCGGCACTGATCGGGCTCTTGGTCGCCGGCTACACCCCGGTGTACGTCGCGGCGGGCGCGACCGCCGCCGTGATCGTGCTCTCGTGGTTCCATCGGCCGAGCGCGATCGGCCCGCGCCGCTTCGTCGAGTGCTGCACCGACACCATCACCCAGCTCGTGCCCCTGGTGGGCGCGGTCGCCGCCGCCGGCGTGGTGATCGGCGCCATCGAGATCAGCGCGCTCGCCGGCAAGTTCACCCTGCTGATCAACATGGTTTCGGGCGGGCTGCTCATCCCGACGCTGCTGCTCTCGGCGCTGTTCCTGATCCTGCTCGGCATGGGCATGCCGACGCCCGCGGTCTACATCATGGGCGCGGCGCTGCTCGCGCCGGTGCTGCGCGGCGTGTTCAACCTGCCCGAGATGCAGGTGCACCTGTTCATGCTGTACTTCGCCTGCCTGTCGGCGATCACGCCGCCGGTGGCGGTGGCGAACTTCGCCGCCGGCGCCATCGCCGGCGTCAATCCGATGGCGCTCGGCCCGTACGCGGTCAAGCTCGCCATCGGCGGCTTCATCCTGCCGTTCTACTTCCTGTTCAACCCGGGGCTCAACATGCAGGGCAGCCTCGGGTACATCGTCGAATGCATCTTCTTCGCGGTGGCGATGGTCACCTTCGCCTCGCTCGCCATGCAGGGCTTCATGGGCCTGCGCCCCATCTTCTGGCCGCTGCGCCTGGTGCTGTTCGCCTGTGCCGTTGCTACCGTGTCGCCGCGCTTCGACATCACGATCGGTGCCGCGGTCGTCGGCGCCGCGGTGCTAGCGTTCCTGCATTTTCGCCGCGGCCCAGCGAAGATCGACGTTGCCGCCGGATAGGATTACGCCCACCCGCAGTTTCTGCAGCTGGATCTTCCTTTCAAGAACGGCACAAGCCGCGAGAGCGCCGGTGGGCTCGACCACGAGCTTCGTGCGCTCCCACAGCCAGAACATCGTCCGTAGCAGCTCCCCGTCGGTGACGGTCAGCATTTCGTTCACGTATTTCAGCACCAGGGGAAACGTGATGCTGCCGAGCGAGGTCGTGCGTGCTCCGTCCGCGATCGTGTCCGGCACCTCGATTTTCACCAGCCTCTTCTCTTTGAAGGAACGAGTCGCATCGTCTCCCGCGGCCGGCTCCACGCCGATCACCCTGCACGTGGGAGAAAGCTCGCGCGCGGCGATCGCGCAGCCGGAGATCAGGCCGCCGCCGCCGCAGGGCACGAGTAGAACGTCGAGCGCTCCGGCGTCCTCGATCAGCTCCTTCGCCGCGGTTCCCTGGCCGGCGACGACGTGCGGATGGTCGAACGGCGGAATGAGCGTGAGCCTGCGCTCTTCCGCAAGTCTCTTTGCCAGCGCTTCCCGGTTTTCGCCCTTCCCGTAAGTGACGACTTCGCCCCCGTACCCTCGCGTGGCCTCGAGCTTGACCGTGGGCGCGTCCTCCGGCATCACGATTGTGGTCGGAACGCCCAAAAGCCTTCCCGCCAGCGCCACGGCCTGCGCGTGGTTCCCGGAGGAAAAAGCGAGCACGCCGCGACGCTTTTCGTCCGGCGAAAGCAGAGACAGCGCGTTATAGGCGCCGCGGAACTTGAACGCGCCCATGCGTTGCAGGTTCTCGCACTTGAAGAACACGCTTGCGCCGGTCGCCTCGTCGACCTGGCGCGAAGTCATGACCGCGGTGCGGCGGGCCTGCGGTTTGATGCGCTCGTGCGCGGCGGCGACGTCGTCGTAAGTGACCATTTCAGCTCCAGTGCTGCACAGCGGCGGCCGCGACCTCGTCGCCCCATTCCTGCAGAAAGTGACCGCCGTTCTCAACCCGATACGGCTCGGGGCATTCGCGGATCCATTTCCTGAGCTCGGTCATGACCGGCGGGCCGAGCACCGGGTCCTTCACGCCGATCGCCATGAAGCTCTCGCCTTTCCAGCTATCGCGGAGCCATTGCCTTGCTTTGCGCGCGATGTCGGCGCCGGGATCCTCGGGGCGCTCCGCCACGAGCTGCGGAAAGCGTCGCACGCCCGCCTTGTAGCGTGTGTCCGGGAACGGCGCGTCGTAGGCAGCGAGCTCGCGCGGCGTGAGCTGCGGACAGGTGCGTGACATCAGCTTGCCGCAGGGGAGATCGGGGGTCTTCGCCACGTACGCACGCCAGGCGAGAAAGCCTTCGCTCAGCGGCTGGTCGCCGCCGGCGAGCGCCGTGTTCATGACCAGCAGGCGCTCGAAGCGCTCGGGCATCTCCATCGGCAGCGTGAGGCCGAGGAGCCCGCCCCAGTCCTGCACCACCAGGGTGATGCTTTTCAGGTCCAGCTTTTCAATCATCTCCAGCAGGAAGGCGCGGTGAAAGGCGAAGCTGTAGAGCGCCTCGTCCGCCGGCTTGTCCGAGCGCCCGAAGCCGATGAAGTCGGGCGCGACGACGCGGCCGCCGTCCTTCAGCAGCACCGGGATCATCCGCCGGTAGAGATATGACCAGGTCGGCTCGCCGTGGAGGCAGAGCCAGCTACGGCTGGCTTTCCCCTCGTCGACATAATGCGCGCGCCAATCGCGCCACTGCAGGTAGCGCGGCGCGTAGGGGAAACCGGGAAGATCGGCGAAGCGCTCGTCAGGGGTGCGCACAGCGCGATTGTAGAATGAGCCGATGGACTACTCCTCGTACAAAGACTTGAAAGTTCGCCTGCTCGAGCCCGGCATTCTCGAGATCACGATGGGCGAGGAGGGCAGGCTCGCGGTGGCGACCGAGAATGCCCATGCCGAGATGGCGCGCATCTGGCTGGACGTCGATCGCGATCCCCAGGCGCGCGTGGCGATCCTGCGCGGCGCCGGCAAGGGCTTCTCGGCCGGCGGCGATCTCGCGATGGTCGAAAAGATGACGCAGGACTTCGACCTTCGGGCCCGAGTGTGGCGCGAGGCGCGCGATCTGGTCTACAACATGATCAACTGCTCGAAGATCATCGTTTCGGCGATGCACGGCCCGGCGGTCGGCGCGGGGCTCGTCGCCGGCCTGCTCGCAGACATCTCGATCGCGGCGCGCAATGCGCGCCTCATCGACGGCCACACGCGCCTGGGCGTCGCGGCCGGCGACCACGCCGCGATCGTGTGGCCGCTCCTATGCGGCATGGCCAAGGCGAAGTACTACTTGCTCACCTGCAAGACCATCAGCGGCGAAGAGGCGGAGCGGCTCGGTCTGGTCTCTCTCACCTGCGAGGAATCCGAGCTGCAGGCCAAGGCGCTCGAAGTGGCGCGCGAGCTTGCCGCGGGCGCGCAGACCGCGCTGCGCTGGACCAAGTACTCGCTCAACAACTGGCTGCGGATGGCGGGGCCGGCGTTCGACGCCTCGCTCGCGCTCGAAGTGCTCGGCTTCACCGGGCCGGAGGCGAAGGAAGGCGTCGCCTCGCACCGCGAGAAGCGCAAGCCCGTCTTCCCGCCGGAGCCGAAGGACTTCTGACGTGTTCTCCTGGAAGCGCCCGGACAACCTTGGCGTGCGCGATGGCCGCCTCGCGCCGTGCAAGCGCTCGCCGAACTGCGTGTCTTCGCAGGCCGATGCCTCCGACCTCGAGCACTACATCGCGCCGATCCGCGGCAGCATCGCGGCCGCACGCGACGCGATCGAGTCCATGCCGCGCAGCGCCATCCTGGAAGAAAAAGAAAACTACCTCTACGCGGAATTCCGCACCCGGCTGTTGCGCTACGTCGACGACGTCGAGCTCTACTTCGACGGGCAGATGCTGCAGGTGCGCTCGTGCTCGCGCCTCGGACGGCGCGACTTCGGCGTCAACCGCAAGCGGGTGGAAGATCTGCGCGCGCGGATCGAAGCGCGCCGTTGAGCCTCATTCCGCGCGCACGCCCGCGTCGCGGATGAACCTGCCCCACCTCGCCACGTCGGCGCGCACCAGCTCGGCGAATTGCCCGCGCGTCGTCTGACGGTATTCGAGCCCTTGCTGCGCCAGGCGCTCGCGCACCTCCGAAACGGAGAGCGACTTCACGGTCGCTTCGTGGAGTCGGTCGGCGAGGGCTTTCGGCAGCGTGGCAGGGCCGAACAGGCCGTACCAGGGCATGTATTCGTAGCCCGGCACGCCCGCTTCCGCGATGGTCGGAAGCTCCGCCAGCGCCGGCGAGCGCTGCGCGCCCGAGGTGGCGATGGCGCGCACCTTGCCGCCCTTCACGAAGGGCATCGCCGCCGGCATCGTGAGGAGCATCGCCTGGATCTGTCCGCCGACGAGATCGGTGAGCGCGGGTCCGGAGCCCTTGTACGGGACGTGCGTGAGGCGGGCTCCGGTGAGCGATTGCAGCAGCTCCACCGAGAGATGGCCGGCGCTGCCGACTCCGCCCGAGCCGTATGCGATGCCGCCGGGATTGCGGCGCGCGTAGTCGAGGAACTCGCGGAGCGTCTTCACAGGCAGGGAATCGGTCACCACCAGCACGTTCGGCGTGGCGCCGAGGTAGGCGATCGGCGCGAGGTCCTGCACCGTGTCGTACGGCAGGTTCGAGTACAGCGCGGCGTTGAAGGCGAGGCCCTGGTGCATCGTCATCAGCGTGTAGCCGTCGCCAGGGGATTTCGCTACCAGCGACGTGGCCATCGTTCCACCGGCGCCGCCCCGGTTTTCCACCACGAAAGACTGACCGAGCTCCTCGGCGAGCTTCGCGCCCACGAGGCGCGCCACGATATCCACGGTTCCGCCCGCCGCGAACGGCACCAGCATTCGGACCGGGCGCGTGGGATAGGGTTGCGCGAGCGCGGGCGCGGCGGCAAGCATCGCAGCCGCGAAGAACACACCGAGCAGGAGCGGGCTACGCGAAGCGGTAGCGCGCAAGCTTGGCCTCGTCGAGTGCCACACCCAGGCCCGGCCCCTCGGGAAGCGCCAGCGCGCCGCAGCCGAGATCGATCTTTGCGGTCACGATGTCGTCCGCGGTCTTGAGCGGGCCGACGCATTCGAGCCCGTCCATCACGTTGGCGCTGGTGGCGGCGAGCATGATCTCCGCCATCGTATTCACGCCCAGGCCAAAGCCATGCCCGATCACGCAGCGAATGCCGGCGGCCTGCGCCGTCGCGAGCATCGCCGCGGTGCGATGGAATCCGCCCTGCTTCATCACTTTCAACTTGACGATGTCGGCCGCCTGCGCGCGGATCACGGCGATCAGGCTGGCGTGGTCGAGGATCGATTCGTCGGCCATGATGGGGACGCTCCCCGCCTCGCGGCGCACGCGCGCCATGCCGGCCAGGTCGTCCGCCGGCACGGGTTGCTCGAAGAGCTGGAGTTCCAGCGGCTCCGCGAGGCGCAGCAGCCTGATCGCGGTTTCCGCGTCGTACCCCGCGTTGGCGTCGATGCGCAGCGCCATGCCGATGCCGACCGCTTCGCGCACCGCGCGGATCCGATCGCGATCGGCCTCGATGCCGCCGCCCACCTTGATCTTCGCCGATCGAAAGCCGCGCTCGAACCATTTCGCCGCCTCCGCCGCCGCCTCGTGCGGCGAGACGATGCCGATCCAGGCGTTGAATGTCAGGCGCTCTTTGACTGCGCCGCCGAGGTAGGCGTGCACCGGGACGCCGAGCGCGTGCGCGGTGAGGTCGACGCACGCCATTTCGATCGCCGCCTTGGCGTCGAGGAACCCGGGCATCGCGGCGTCGAGGCGCGCATTCAGCCGGTGGATATTCGCGGCATCCAGGCCGTGGATGCATGGGGCGAGCTTTTCGCGCAGCGCCGAGAGCGACGCTTCGATGGTCTCGGTGGAGTAACCGGGCGAAGGATCGATGTTGCCCAGTCCCACCGCTCCACCGCACGCGGTGATCCGAACCAGCGCGCTTTTCTGCACCGTCTTGGTGAGGTAGGCGTTCTTGAAGCCCGCGCCGACGAGTGGCACCGCCACGCCGAACACCTCGACGTGCTCGATGGAGAGCGGCGGCAGGACTTCAGCCGCGGGCTGCCGCGCGGCTCGAGTGTGCATCCTTGATCTGCGTGCGGTGCATGAGCCGGCGCGCCTCCGGGTCGAAGGCATCGCGCCGATGCAGCGTGCAGCGGTTGTCCCAGATGAGAAGGTCGCCGGGTTTCCATTGCTGGCGGAACGTATGCTCGGGGCGGGTGGCGTGCGCCCAGAGCTCGTCGAGCAGCGCTTCGCTCTCGGCGAGCTCGAGCCCGACGATGTAGCTGTTGCGCCGCCGGCCGAGGAACAGGCACATCCGGCCGGTTTCCCGATGCACGCGCAGCAGCGGATGCCGCGCGCCCGGGGCCGTGCGCGGATCGGTCACGTCCTTGTAGCCCTTGCGCATGATGCCGGCGCTGTTATAGGTGGCGTCGTGGACCGCCTGGCGCCCCTCGATGCGCTTTTTCAGCCGCGCCGGCAGGGCCTCGTACGCCGTGTACATGTTCGCCCAGTACGTGTCGCCGCCCGAAGGGGGCACCTCGAGCGCGTACAGGATTGCGCCCATCGGCGGCGTCTCGACGTAAGTCATGTCGGCGTGCCAGATCGCCTCGCCGTCGCCCAGGCCGCCGATCGGCATGCCGTCGTTCTTGATGTTGGAGATGACGTTCATCTCCGGATGCTCCGCGAGGAACGGCTTGCCGTACGGATTCGCGCCGGGCGGGTCGAGCTCGCCGAACCGCTTGCTGAACGCGAGAAGCTGCGGGTCGGAAAGCTTCTGGCCGCGGAAGCGCAGCACGAGATGCTCGAGCCACGCGCCGCGGATTTCATCAAACGTAGCCGCGTCGAGCGGCTGCGAAAGATCCACACCGGTCAGTTCCGCGCCGAGGGCGGGCGCGAGCTTCTCGACTTTGACCTTGATCATGCCAGCTCAAGTATAAGTGGTTGATGGTCCGAGGCGCGGTTGTCCGCGTCGATGCGGATCGAGCGCAAGCGAGGCACGAGGTCGGGCGTCACGAAGGCGAAGTCGCAGCAGTAGGGCGACTCCCCCGCGTCGTGCTCGTGCACCTTGAACGTGGGTGGGTGCGGTACGGAAGGATGCAGCGCCTCCCACGCATCGACGAAGCCGATGTCGAGGATTTGCTGGTGCTGCGGATCGTCCGGCGGAAGGTTGAAATCGCCGCAGACGATGGTGCTGGCCGGGCTCGGCTGCGAGCGGAACGGCCCGCCCTCATCGACGCGCCTGCGCTCGGCGAGCCACTCGAGGCGAAGCTGCGCGATCCGGGCAATTTGCACCGCGCGGTGCTCGGCACTGTAGTACTCGAGGTGCGTGCACAGCACTCGCAGCGGACCGAAAGGCGCTTCCACGATCGCTTCGACCGCGACGCGCGGCATGCTCGGAGCCTTTGGCGAAGCGGGCCAGGGGAGGGAATGCTGGCGCACCTGACCCAGCCGGAGGCGCGACAGGATCATGTTGCCGAAACGCTTTCGCGTGCGAGCGGCGCCCGCGACATCGACGCCCCAGCCGATCGCCGTCTCGTAGTCCGGCCGCTCGCCGCCGAGCGCCGCGGGCTGGTCCTCACCGCGGCTTCCCGGCAGATCGGCGAATCCCGACGCGACCTCCTGCAGGCAGGCGACGTCGGGGTCGGCGATGCGCCGCAGCTCCGAGGCGATGCGCGCCGGATCGACGGCCCGGTCGACGCCGCGGCACCACTGCACATTCCAGCTCAAGATCCGCATTTGCGGCTAGGTCCAGGTATGGCGAAGCGTGACCACCACATTGGCGAGCT
>JBJMWH010000037.1:0-3049 GCA_045810245.1 Burkholderiales bacterium
AGCGAGGTGGCGGGAAGCACCGTCACCCCCACGCCGCCGGCCACCATCTGCCGAATGGTCTCGAGCGATCCGCCCTCGACCGTGCGCGAGAGCCCGCTGCGTTCCCGCGCGCGCACCGTGTGGCAGATCTCGAGCACCTGGTCGCGGAAGCAGTGGCCCTCGCCGAGGAGCAGCAGGCTTTCCTTCGTCAGTTCGTCCGAGGTGACGCGCTTGCGGTTTTCCCAGGGGTGGCCCTTGGGAACCGCGACGAAGAAAGGCTCGTCGTACACCGCGCTCGTCTCGATGCCCGGCTCGTCGAACGGCAGCGCGATCAGGATCACGTCGACCTCGCCGCTCTTCAGCTCCTCGGCCAGGCGATGGGTGAAGTTCTCCTGGATGAGGAGCTGCATCGCCGGCGCGTTCTTGCGCAGGATCGGGATCAGCTTGGGCAGCAGATACGGGCCGATCGTATAGATCGCGCCCAGGCGCAGCGGCCCCGCGAGCGGATCGCGCCCGGCGGCGGCGATATCCCTGATGCGGCTCGCCTCCTCCAGCACGCGCTGCGCCTGCTCGACGATGCGCTGCCCCGCGGGCGTGACCGTGACTTCGCCCGGGCCGCGCTCGAACAGCGTGAGCTCGAGCTCCTCCTCGAGCTTCTTCACCGCCACCGACAGCGTCGGCTGCGACACGAAGCAGGCCTCGGCCGCGTGGCCGAAGTGGCGCTCGCGCGCCACCGCGACGACGTAGCGCAGCTCGGTCAGCGTCACCTGTTCCGGACGAGGAAGTAGACGGGGATGCCTGCGGCCATGATCGCGAGCCCGGCGAACACGGCCACGCCGAAGTCCACCGCGAAGCGAACGTAATTGATGCTGGAATAGAGCATGTAGATGCACGCCGCGCAGAAGGCGGCCGGGATCACCGGGTAGAGCGGCACCCGGAACGGCGGCGCCTCGGCGCTCCTCGCACGGACCACGAAGAGCGTAGTCGCCGTGAGCAGGAAGAAGGTCCAGAACACGGGCGAGGTGTACGCCACCATCGCGGTGAACCCGTCGGGCGTGACCGAGCTCGCGATGACCAGGACCAGGGCGAATGCGCCCTGCAAGATGAGC
This sequence comes from Burkholderiales bacterium, assembly GCA_045810245.1. Taxonomy (GTDB): domain Bacteria; phylum Pseudomonadota; class Gammaproteobacteria; order Burkholderiales; family SG8-39; genus SCGC-AG-212-J23. Next base: position 1,089 of record JBJMWH010000037.1, read on the forward strand.
GCGTTCGCCGGCGTGCTGCCCGACTCGCGCCAGTTCCCGAGCAGCCGGAAGGCCGCGAAATCGCGACCCAGCGAATAGGTCGTGCGCGCGCCGGTGAAGATGGCGGCGTTGATGGTGGTGAGCGCGGCGAGGCAGACGATGAGCGCGAGCAGGATCGCGCCCTTGTCGCCGGCGACGAGCCGCACCACGTCCGCCGCCACCGCCTTCGATTCCCTCAGGCCGCCGAGGCCGAGCGCCGCGAGATAGCCGAGGTTCACCAGGAGGTAGATCAAAGTAAGCGCGAGGATGCCGCCGACCAGGATGCGGATCATGTTGCGGCGCGGGTCGCGCACCTCGCCCGAGAGATACGCGGCCTCGTTCCAGCCGCCGTAGGTGAGCAGCACGAAGATCATGGCGAGGCCGAAGCTGCCGCTCTGCGCCGCAGGCGCCGCTTTCGCCGGCGCGCCGGCCAGGAATCCGGCCACGGCGATAAAGGCGAGCCCGGCGAAGAGCGCGACCTGCATCACCGTCTGCAGGGTCTTCGATTCGCGCGTGCCGACCACGTTCAGCATGGTGAGCGCGACGACCCCGATCCCGGCATAGATGGCAGAGCTCTTCTCGCCCAGGCGCAGCATCTCCGAGGCGTAGTCGCCGAAGACAAAGGCGACTGCGGCGATGGCGCCGGTCTGGATCACCGTCATGCGCGACCAGGCGAAAACGAACGCGACGCCGCGTCCCAGGCCGCGCGAGAGGAAGGCGTACTCGCCGCCCGTGTCGGGGTAGCGCGCGGCGAGCTCGGCGTACACCAGAGCCCCGCACAGCGACACCGCGCCGCCGAGCACCCAGGCCGCGATGAACTCCCAGTTGGCGCCGACGTTGCCGGCGACGATGGAAGGCGCCTTGAAAATCCCCGCGCCGATCACCATGCCGCAGATGAGGACGATGCCGTCCCACAGGGAGAGGAGCTGCCTGGGCTTTACCTGCCGGTTCGGGTCACTTACTTTCTCGTTCTGGTCGCGGTCCAAGGGAAGACCTTTCTGTTGTTGCCGTCGGAGACGGTGACTTCGCCGTCGATCCGGTCGCCCTTGACCGTGCCGACGAAATAGTGGTGCCAGGCGTGCCCGTTGACGAGGCCGGTGATGACGATCTTGAGCTCCTCGCCGCGCAGCCGCGAGTTGCGCACCAGCAGGTCGCGCCCCTGCGCCGAGGTTTCGATGTCGAGCATCTGGTACTTCTGCTTCACGCGCCAGCGCCAGCGCTCGCCGTGGCCCGGAATATCGGCCGTCCAGGTGCCCGACGCGTCGGCCGGCACGATCCAGAGCTCGACCGTCGACACCCCGCCCACCCCGACCGGCTTCTCCGGCGCGCGCATCTCGAGCTTCTCGTCCGCGTGCCAGTCGCCGATGCCTCCGTCGTGCGATACGATGCGCGTCCCGGGCCTCAGCTTGAGCAGGCGCGGCAGCAGCTTCGCGTTGAAGTCGGGCAGCAAGTAGAACGTCACCACGGTGGCGCTCGAGAGATCGGCGTCGAAGAGGTCCATCACGCGAAACTGCGCCTTGTCGCCGACGCCGGCCTTGGCCGCGTTCTCGGTCGCGAGCTTGACCAGGCTGCCGTCGAGGTCGACGCCCAAGCCCGTGGCGCCGCGCTTCGCCGCCTCGATCACGATGCGCCCGTCGCCCGAGCCGAGGTCGATCACGCGGTCGCCCGGCTTCACCTCGGCCATGCGCAGCATCCGCTCGACGATCTCCATCGGCGTCTGCACGTACGGCACCGTGCCGTCGTCCCAGCCCCAGGTTTGGGTCTGCGCGTGGGCGGGAAGCGCGAGCACAAAAAGAACTGCAATCCGTGTGATTAGGAGCAAGGAAAAAACCTCAAGCGGTAAAATTCGGTACCTAGTCCAACCCACGCCCCGGTAGCTCAGTGGATAGAGCAGCCCCCTCCTAAGGGGCAGGTCGCACGTTCGATTCGTGTCCGGGGTGCCA
>JBJMWH010000038.1:0-8102 GCA_045810245.1 Burkholderiales bacterium
TGCACGACCGTATTCGGCACGAAGTACCGGTCGATCAGCGTGGCGATCGCGCGCGTGCGCACGTCGGCAGGGATATCGCCGGGCTTCACGGCGCCGAGCAGCGAATGTACGAGCACACCATCGCATACTTCGATTGCCACCTTGGCCATGTACTCGTGCGAGCGATGCATCGGATTGCGCGTCTGGAACGCGGCCACGCGGGTCCAGCCGAGGCGCTCGAACTCGGCGCGGGTCTCGGCCGGCGTCATGAAGAGCGCTCCGTACTTCGCCTTGAAGCCGCCGTCGGACAGCACCTTCACCGGGCCGGCGAGGTTTATCTTCGGCTGCTGCATCACCATCGCGACGCCCGGGTGCGCGGCGTCGTCGGTGCGGAAAACCGAGCTGCACTCGCGCGCCTTGTCGATCGCGTATTTCTCGCTCACTTTCATCGTCGCGAGCGGCGCGCCGTTTTCCGGGTCGGTCAGCGCGATCTCGTCGCCGGCATCGATGGACTCATCGTCGGCGGAAAGCGTGATCGGAATCGGCCAGAAAAGCCCCGCGGCGGTGCGATAGTCCTCGCAGACGCCTTCCCAGTCGGCGCGGGTCATGAAGCCCTCGAGCGGCGTAAAGCCGCCGATGCCGAGCATGACGAGGTCGCCCTTTTCGCGCGAGCTGATGCGCAGCGACGGCAAGGTCCTCGCGCGCGAAAGCTCGGCGGCGAGCGCCTCTCCGGCCAGCGCGAGCGGCTTGAGCGGACCTCCCCCATGGGGTGCGACGAGACCGGCCACGGCGCTCCTCCTCGCTTCTTGCGGTCAGAAGAAGCCCGATTAAAGCACGCTGCTGCTAGGCGGACACCGCCGCGATCACATCGTCGCCGAGGAATCCGCCCGACTGATGGCGCCATAACTTCTCGTAATGCCCGCCGAGGGCGAGCAGCTCCTCGTGCGTGCCCTGCTCGACGATGCGCCCGGCCTCGAGCACGATCAGACGGTCCATGCGCGCGATGGTGGAAAGGCGGTGCGCGATCGCGATCACCGTCTTGCCCTCCATCAGGTCGAGGAGCTGCTCCTGGATCGCGAGCTCGACCTCGCTGTCGAGCGCCGAGGTGGCCTCGTCGAGCACCAGGATCGGGGCATCCTTCAGGATGACGCGGGCGAGCGCGACGCGCTGGCGCTGGCCGCCGGAGAGCTTCACGCCGCGCTCGCCGACGTGCGCGGCGTAGCCGGTGCGCCCGTTCCAGTCGCGCAGCCCGAGGATGAACTCGTGCGCCTGGGCCTTGGCCGCCGCCGCGGCGACCTGCGCGTCGGTGGCGCTCGGCCGCCCGTAGCGGATGTTCGCCGCGATCGAGCGGTGCAGCAGCGAGGTGTCCTGCGTGACCATGCCGATCGCCGCGCGCAGGCTTTCCTGCGCCGCGCCGGCGATGTCCTGGTCGTCGATCAGAATTCTTCCCGATTCGACCTCGTGAAAGCGCAGCAGCAGGTTGACCAGGGTGGACTTGCCCGCGCCGGATCGACCGACCAGCCCCACGCGTTCTCCGGGCTTGATGTCCAGATGAAGATGACTCACGACGGGTGCGACGTCCTTGCGGCCGTAGCCGAAGGTGACGTTGTCGAACACGATCTCGCCGCGCGACACTTCGAGCGGCCGCGCGCTGGCGCGGTCGGTTCCGGAGTGCGGCACCGCGATCGACTGCATGCCTTCCTGCACTACGCCGACGTTCTCGAAGATGGCGGTCACTTCCCAGCTCACCCAGCCGGCGGCGTTCGCCGTCTGCCATGCGAGCGGCAGCGCGGTGGCTACGATGCCCGCGCTGACGCTGCCGTGCGCCCACAGGTACACGCCGATCGCCGCGGTGCTGACGAGGAGCGCGGCGTTCAGCGCCGTCAGCCCGATCTGGAAGCGCGTAATGACGCCCATGTGCGCTTTCATCGCTTTCTGGTGCACGTCCACCGATTCGCGCACGTACGCGTCCTCATCGGCGAGGCGAGCGAAGAGCTTGACGGTCTGGATGTTGCTGTAGCTGTCCACCACCCGTGCCATGACGAGCGAGCGCCGCTCTGAGCTTTCGCGCGCGAGCTCGCGCAGCTTCGGCACGAAGTGGCGCAGGAACACGACGTAGCCCGCGAACCACAGCAGCGTCGGCACGCCGAGGCGCCAGTCGGCGATGGTCATGAGCGCGAAGGCGGTCACCCCGTAGACGGCGATGTACCAGACCGCGCGGATGCTCGCCATGGTGCTCTCGCGCAGCGCGTTCGCCGTCTGCATCACGCGGTTGGCAATGCGCCCGGCGAAGTCGTTCTGGAAGAACGGCCAGCTCTGGCGCACCACGTGCCAGTGGCTCTGCCAGCGGATCAGGCTGGTCGCCCCCGGGATGAGCGCGTTGTGCCGGATCGCGATGTCCACGAGGATGGCGAGCGGACGCACGAAGAGAACGAGCGCCACCATGCTCGCCAGCATCGGCCACTGCGCGGCGATCGCCGCCGGCCGGTCGGCCGCTTCCATGAGCGTCACCAGGCGCCCGATGAAGAGCGGGATCACCGTGTCGAGGAGCGCGACCGCGAGGCTCGCCGCGAACATGGCCCCGTACCAGCCCTTGGTCTGGCGCACGAAGTGCCAGTAGAAGGCGATCAGCGCCTGCGGCGGCTGCCCCTGGCCGGGACTCGCCGTCCCGCGGATTCCGTGGAAGAGTTTCAAGACTTTCCTTCTTGCCCTGCGGCTCTCGTTTCGTTGTAACGATCCGGCCGCGCTTATCGTTGACACTCGAAGATACCAGATCGCATCCATTTCCAGCCGCGGAATTCGTTGCAGGATGTGACCGTTTACCCAATACTGGATCGCAGTTCGGAGATGACTCAATGGAGGAGCGATGAGCGCCGTCACCCAGGTCGAGCTCGACCAGCAGGTCTACGATCTCTATGACGAGTACTGCCATGGCCGGATCGACCGGCGCGAATTCCTCAGGCGCGCCGGCGTATTGGGGGCGGGGGCGCTGGCAATGGCCTGCGGCCTGATGCCCGACTACGCGCGCGCGCAGACGATTTCATTCACCGACGCGCGCATCAAGGCGCAATACGTCGCGTACCCCTCGCCGGGTGGAAATGGCGAGAAGATGCGAGGTTACCTCGTGCAGCCGGCGGGGCAGGGGCCGTGGCCGGGTGTGCTCGTGATCCACGAGAACCGCGGCCTCAATCCCTACGTCGAGGACGTGGCGCGCCGCGCAGCGGTGGCGGGGTTCGTGGCCCTCGCGCCCGACGGCCTTACGCCGGCGGGCGGCTATCCGGGCAACGACGACGAGGGCCGTGAGCTGCAGGCGAAGCTCGATCAGGCAAAGCTGCGCACCGACATGCTGAACGGCGCCAGGTTCCTGAAGGCCCACAAGCTCTCGAACGGCAAGCTCGGCGCGACCGGCTTCTGCTGGGGCGGCGGCACGACGAACTATCTCGCCGTGTCGATGGGCGCGGACTTGCAAGCCGCGGCGCCTTTCTACGGCGCGGCGGCGGAGACCGCGTCGGTCGGAAAAATCAAGGCACCGATCCTCGCCCATCTGGCGGAGAACGATCCGCGCATCGACGAGATGTATCCCGCGTACGAGGACGCGATGAAGAAGGCCGGCGTGCGCTACGAGGTCCACGTCTACCCGGGGACGCAGCACGGCTTCCACAACAACTCGACGCCGCGCTACAACGAGGCGGCAGCGAAGCTGGCGTGGGACCGCACCATCGCGCACTTCAAGAAATATCTCGTTTAACTTAGGGGATCAGAGACGGGGACGGCTTGACCTCGCCCCGCTCGATCCGGGTCACGATCTCGACCAGCCTGACGTGGCTCGGCGCCGGTACGCCGGCTTCGGCGCCCTTGCGAGCGATGTAGCCGTTCATGGCGTCGATTTCGGTGCGCCGGCCCTTCAGGATGTCCTGCGCCATCGACGGGCGCTGGATGTCGGCGCGCGGGTTGGACCCGGCCTTGGGCACGATGAGCGATTCGACCTCGGAGAGCGCGCGCGCGTCACCCTCGGAGGCGCGCGCCATGGTTTCGGGCTCGATGCCGCGGATCCTCTCGAGCTGGTAGCCGAGCGCCTGGCCGACGCGTACCGCTTCGCCGGCAAGGCGGATCTGGAAGCGCCGGATCGCATCGTTGCGCAGGCAGTCGCCCGTGGTGAGGCCCGTGGCGGCGGTCACCGGATTACCCATCGCGTTCTGCACGAGCTTGGACCAGCGCTCGCCCCAAAGGTTGGTGGTCGCTTTCGAGCTGTCGATCCCCTGGAACCATTCGAGCAGCTCCTCGACCCGCGGCGTGACGCGTCCGTGCGGCTCGCCGATGCGGAAGACCGTGTGTTTGTCGCCGCCTTTGGCGACCGTCCTGCGGATGCGGCCCGCCTCGTAGAGGTCGACGGAGATGAGCGATGCGACGACCCCGACCGTGCGCCCCCAGCCGACGACGCCGGCGATCGTTTCTTCGTTCAGGCAGTTCTGGAGCGACACGGCAAAGCCTTGCTCCGAGAGGTACGGGGAGATGAGCGCCGTCGCCCAGCGGGTGTCGTAGGACTTGACCGAAATCATCGCGACATCGACCGGATTTCGCGCCAGGGACTGCACTTGCGTCAGATGAAGCGTCTTCGCCTTGCTGACGACGAATTTCTCCTCCGGGGTGACGCCGTCGAGCTCCAGGCCGCGCGCCCGGATGGTCTCGACGTGCTCCGGCCACGCATCGATGAGCGTCACGTCGTGTCCGAGATGCGCAAGCGTGCCCCCGACATAGCCTCCCAGCGCGCCTGCCCCGACGACCGCAATCCGTTTTGTCATAGACTACCGTGATGATAATCGAGCCGCTGGCCGGCGCGCTGGGAGCCGAGGTCCGCGGAGTCGCGCTTGCGAAACTGCAAGACGGCGCGGCCTGGCAGGCCATCCAGCGTGCATTCCTGCGCTACGCCGTGCTCGTGTTTCGCGACCAGGCGCTCGAGCCTGCCGACCTGATGCGCGTGGGCGCGCGCTTCGGCGAGCCCTGCTTCTATCCATTCGTCACCGGGCTGGAGGGCTATCCGTATATCTTCGAAGTGGTGAAGGAAGAGCAGGAGACCACGAACTTCGGCGGCAACTGGCATTCCGACACCACGTATCTCGCGCAGCCGCCGCTCGCCACGCTTCTCCAGGCGATCGAGACGCCCTCGCACGGGGGCGATACGCTCTTTACCAGCACGCACGCCGCGTACGACGCGCTCTCCGAGGGCATGCGGAGCCTTCTCGGCAGGCTGGTCGGGGTGAACAGCGCGAGCCTCAGACTCACGGGCGGCCGCCGCAAGATGCACAGCACCATCGGCGGCATGAAGGTGCACGATACCGAGACTGCCGACCAATATGAAGCCGAACATCCCGCCGTTCGCACGCATCCGGACACCGGACGCAAGGCGCTCTACGTCAGCCGAAGCCACACCATCCGCTTCAAGGACATGAGCGAAGAAGAGAGCCGTCCGCTCATCGACTTCCTGCAGGCGCACCAGACCCGGCCCGAGTTCACCTGCCGCGTGCGCTGGGCGCCGGGCACCCTCACCGTCTGGGACAACCGCTGCACCCAACATAACGCCGTCAACGACTACCACGGCCAGCGCCGCCGCATGCGGCGCCTCACCGTCGGCGCGCAAACGCCGCGTTAACCCGTTTTCGCGGGACATCCGTTTAATGGTGGAACTGAAGGGAGACCACCATGACACGCCGCATCCGCACTGGAATCATCGCCTTTGCCGTTTTCGCCGCTTCTGCAGGCCCGCTGGCGGCCGAGGAGTCAGGAAGGATCAGTCGGGTCACTTTGTATCCCGGTAGCGCGGCGATTGAGCGTACCGGAAGCGTCGCCGCCGGCAGCGGCACGCTGGAGATGAGCGGGCTGCCGGCCAACTTCGACCTGCGCACGCTGCGCGTCGAAGCAGGGCCCGGGATCCGGGTCGGTGAGGTTTCGGTGCACGACGTAGGCCGCATCGAGGCGCTGAGCGGTCGCGAAGCCGACCTCGAGGCGAAGATCCAGGCGCTGAACGACGACAAAGCAGCGCTCGACGTCGAGGTGAAGACCGCCGAGCTGGTGCGCGACTACCTCGCGTCGCTGCGTGCACGGCCCGGCGCAGAAGGCGACAAGGCGCATCCGATCGCCGTCGACCCCAAGGCGATTCCGGCGGTCATCGAGGCGCTCCGGCGCGGCGGCGGCGAAGCTTACGGACAGATCCAGCGGATCGAGGTCAAGAAGCGCGCCATCGACAAGCAGATGGCTGCGCTGCAGCGCGATCTCGCACGGCTGCGCACGGGCGCTCGCGACGCGCGCACACTCGCCATCGGCTATTCCGCCTCGCGCGCAGGCGAGGTGCGCGCCACCTACCTGGTGACCAACGCGGGCTGGAAGCCCGTGTACCGCGCCGCGCTCGATTCGTCCACCTCTCGCGTCGAGCTCGAGCGCCAGGCGACCATCATGCAGCGCACCGGCGAAGATTGGCGCGGCGTCGCTTTGCGCCTCTCCACCGGCCAGCCGCGGGGAGCGCAGATCGTCGATCCTTCAACCTGGCAGCTCGTGATCCGTCCGCCGGTGCAGGCGGGCCTTCTCTCCAGCGACGTGCGCTCGCCCGCCGCCGCAGCGATGCCGGAGCACAGGGCGGCCAAGGCCGCGCGGTCCGACGAGGTCGAGCGCATCGTCGCGCAGTTCGAAACCCAGTACGCCACCGAGTTCGAGGTCCCGGGGCGGGTCGACCTTCCCGCCGACGGCCGCCAGGTCCACGTCTCGCTCGCGAGTCAATCAATCCCGGTCAAGCAGCGCATCCGCGTCGTACCCCGGGGCGACAGCGCCGCGATGGTCACCGCAGAGGCCGAGCTTCCGGAGGGCGTATGGATCCCCGGCGACGCGCAGCTTTACCGCGACGGCAGCTATATCGGCTCGACCTTCTGGAACGCGCAGGCGAAGGAAAAGCTCGTCCTTCCCTTCGGCCGCGACGATCGCATCCAGGTCACGACGAACCGCACCAAGAACCGCAACGGCTCGGGCGGCCTCATCGGCCAGCGCAACGAGCGCCAGATCGCCGACCTCTACACTGTTACCAGCAGGCACAAAGTGCCGGTGGAACTCCTGGTCCTCGAGGCCTCGCCCGTGGCGGTCTCCGACCAGATCAGCGTCGAGGCGGCCTTCGAGCCCAAGCCCAAGCTCACCGAGTGGGAGGAAAAGCGCGGCGTGGTTGCTTGGCAGCAGTCGCTCGCGCCGGGCGAAACGCTCAAGTTCGTTGCCGACTACACCATCCGCTATCCCAAGGACGCGGTGGTGATCGGACTGCCCTAAAAAGCGAGAACTCGGCTGAAGGTCTACGCGCACGGCAAGAAGCGCAAGCACCAACACGGCAACGACCGCTGGGACCCGGTCATTTTTGGCAGATCGGAAGATTGCACCTGCACATCGACTGCATCACCGCGGGCGCGGCGCGCAAGGTCTATCCTGACCAAATCTTGCGCTCAGTACGCGGAGAGTGCGCGGATGTTGGATTTTCTGAAGAAGGGCGACGACGGTCATCTCGAGGCGTCGATGCGCACTCCGGCGTCGGCGGCGAAGCTGCTCGCCGGAATGCGTCAGGCCCCTCCGGCCTCCGCAATCGAGGAGCTCACGGGCTGGCTCGAAAAAGGCCTGCCGAGCCACGACGCGAAACTCCGCAGCCAGATCCTGTCGCAGATCCATGAATCGGGCAGCGGGCATGTAGGCGCGCTTCTCGCTCAGTTTCTCGGCGGGCCGTCAGTAAATAGCACCAAGGCGGAGTCATCGAGCTGGGAAACCCTCAGCCGTTATCTCATGGTGCTGGCGCACGCGCTCTACACATCGGCCAGGACGCCGCTGAAGGACCCCGACAGCAGCCAATCGCTCCGGCTCGTCGCCGCGGCGGACGCGGCGAGGTGCATTCACACCTGCCGAACGCTGGCCAAGGCGTGCCTCATGCGCTATCTCAGCGTTCCCGCGAAGCTTTGGCGCATTGCCTATGCCGTCCATGACAAGGCGGAGAAAGTCGGTTGCGCGGCCAAGCCTGTTCACCTGCAGGGCCCGGGCAATTCGGCGACGACCGTGACCCAGGAGCTGCTGCGGCTGTTGATGCTGCACTCGTGCGCGCCGGA
>JBJMWH010000039.1:0-6200 GCA_045810245.1 Burkholderiales bacterium
ACTATCTTGCCGACCTCGACCTGCTGCTCGAACAGATCGAGCGGGGAACATCCGTTGACCTCGTCGGCCACAGTCTCGGCGGCAACGTCGCGGCGCTGTACGCTGGCGTGCGCCCGGCGCGCGTGCGACGGCTCGTCAATCTGGAGGGCTTCGGCCTGCCGGCGACGCGGCCCGAGCAGGCGCCGCAGCGCTACGCGCGCTGGCTTGACGAGCTGCGCCAGCCGCCCGGCTTGCGGCCGTACGAGAGCTTCGCCGCGCTCGCTGCGCGCCTCAGGCAGTCGAACGTCCGGCTGACCGAGGAGCGGGCCGCGTTCCTGGCGCGCCACTGGGGGCGCGAGGATGGCGAGGGCAAGGTCGTGCTGCGCAGCGATCCGGCGCACAAGATCGTCAACCCGCTGCTCTATCGCCTGGAGGAAGCGCGCGCGGTGTGGCAGCAGGTGCGCGCGCCGGTGCTGTGGGTCGACGCCGCCGAGTCCGACACGTTGAAGCGGCTGGGACTGAGCGAGGCGCAGCATGCAGAACGCCGAAGTTGCTTCAAGACGCTCAAATACGTGACCGTGCAACAGGCAGGCCATATGCTGCATCACGATCAGCCGCAGGAAGTGGCGCGGCGGATCGAAGAGTTCCTCGGCTGATGGCGCAGTTTCTTTCGGTTCATCCAACGCATCCGCAGAAGCGGCTGATCCGCATCGCCGCCGAGGCGGTGAAGCAGGGCGGCCTCATCGCCTATCCCACCGACTCGTGCTACGCGCTCGGCTGCGAGCTCGGCGCCACCGCGGCGCTCGCGCGGCTGCGGCGCATCCGCGGCGTCGACGAGCGCCACCGCCTTACGCTCATGTGCCGAGATCTCTCCGAGATCTCGGCGTATGCGATCGTGGACGATGCGCGCTTTCGCCTGCTGAAGAGCGTGACGCCCGGAAGCTATACCTTCATCCTGCCGGCGCGGCGCCAGGTTCCGCGGCGCGCGACCAGCCGCAAGACGATCGGCGTGCGCATCCCGGGCCATCCCGCGGCGCACGCGCTGCTCGCCGAGCTCGATGCGCCAATGCTCTCGGCGACGCTGACGCTCGCCGGCGAAGAGGCGCCCCTCGCGGACGCGCAGGACATCCGCGCGCGCCTCGCGGCCGGGCTCGATGTCATCGTCGACGGCGGTCCCTGCGGCGTCGAGGCGTCGACGGTCATCGATCTCACCAAAGCCGAGCCGCAGGTGCTGCGCGTCGGCAAGGGATCGCTCGCGCCCTTTGCCGTCCAGGCTGTCTGATAGACTTGCGGGAAAAAGATGGACGTCAATCTCCTGGTCCAGACGGTCGCCATCTACGCCCTCCCGGTGCTGTTCGCAATCACGCTGCACGAGGCGGCGCACGGCTACGTAGCGCGCTATTTCGGCGACATGACCGCGCACGCGCAGGGCCGCATCAGCCTGAACCCGATCCGGCACATCGATCCCATCGGGACGATCATCGTGCCCGCCGTGATCCTTCTGACGACCCATTATTCGTTGGGCAGCGGGTTCCTCTTCGGCTGGGCGAAGCCCGTGCCGGTGAACTACTCGGCGCTGCGCAAGCCGCGCCAGCACATGGCGCTCGTCGCCGCGGCGGGACCGGGCGCCAATCTCGGCATGGCGCTCGCCTGGGTCGCCCTGCTCAAGCTCTCGGTGCTGATGCCCGAGAACGCCTTCTCCGCCGCGATGGAGGCCATGTCGCAGGCCGGCATCATGGTCAACCTGATCTTCATGTTCCTCAACCTGCTGCCGATCCTGCCGCTCGACGGCGGGCGCATCGTGGCGAGCCTGCTTCCCTCGCGCGCGGCGTGGCGCTACGCCAAGCTCGAGCCGTGGGGCATCCCGCTGCTGCTCGTGCTGCTCGCCACCAACGCGCTGAGCTTCCTTCTCCAGCCCCTCATCCACGCCTCCGACGCGCTCATCCGGGCGATGGTGTTCTGATGTACGAGACCCGCGTCCTCTCCGGCATGCGGCCCACGGGGAGCCTGCACCTCGGTCACTACCACGGCGTGCTGAAGAACTGGGTGCGCCTGCAGGCGGAATACCTGTGCCTGTACTTCGTCGCCGACTGGCATGCGCTCACCACCGACTACGAGAAGCCGGGCAACGTGAAGGAGAACGGCTGGGACATGGTGGTCGACTGGCTCGCCGCCGGGATCGATCCCAACCAGGCGATCCTCTTCATCCAGTCGCAGGTCCCCGAGCACGCCGAGCTGCACCTCCTGCTCTCGATGATCACGCCGCTCGGCTGGCTCGAGCGCGTCCCCACCTACAAGGACCAGCAGGAAAAGCTCGCCGAGAAGGACCTCTCCACCTACGGATTCCTCGGCTATCCGCTGCTGCAATCGGCCGACATCCTGATCTACCGCGCGCGCTACGTGCCGGTGGGGGAGGACCAGGTACCGCACGTCGAGTTCACGCGCGAGGTGGCGCGGCGCTTCAACCACCTCTATGGAAAGGAACCGGGCTTCGAGGAGAAAGCCAAGGCCGCGGTGAAGAAAATGGGGACGAAGAAGGCGCGTCTGCTCGCCGAGCTGCGCACGAAGTACCTGGAGCAGGGCGAGGCCGAGGCGCTCGGACGCGCCGAGGCCCTGGTCGACGAGCAGCAGAACCTGACGCGCGGCGACCAGGAGCGGCTTTACGGCTGGCTGGAGGGCGGCGGCAAGAGGATCCTGGTCGAGCCGGAGGCGCTGCTCACCGAGGCGTCCAAGATGCCGGGCCTCGACGGCCAGAAGATGTCCAAGTCATACGGCAACACCATCTCTTTGCGCGAGGAGCCCGAGTCGGTGACCAAGAAGCTGAGGACCATGCCGACCGATCCGGCGCGCGTGAAGCGCACCGATCCCGGTACGCCCGAGAAGTGCCCGGTCTGGTCGCTGCACCTGGTGTATTCGAACGAGGCGACCAAGCAGTGGGCGCACGACGGGTGCACCAGCGCCGGCATCGGCTGCCTGGATTGCAAGCAGCCCGTCATCGACGCAATCAACAAGGAGCTCGCGCCGATGCGCGAGCGCGCCCGGGCCTATCTCGAAGACCCGACGTTGGTAAAAAACATCATCGCCGACGGCTGCGACCGCGCGAAGCGCCTGGCGGCGGAAACCATGCGCGAGGTGCGTGAAGCTATGGGATTATCGTACCCATGAACGTGGTGTCGCTGAATCCGGGTTCCCATCCCCCCAGCAGCGAACGGGTGGCCAAGCTCTACGGCGAGCCGGTCATCGAGCTGCCGCACGATCTCTATATCCCGCCCGACGCCCTCGAGGTCGTGCTCGAGGCCTTCGAGGGCCCGCTGGATCTTCTGCTCTACCTCATCCGCAAGGAAAACCTCGACATCCTCGACATCCCGATGGCGCCGCTCACGCGCCAGTACCTCGAGTACGTCGAGATCATGCGCAGCAAGAACCTGGAGCTCGCCGCCGAGTACCTGGTCATGGCGGCGATGCTGATGGAGATCAAATCGCGGCTGCTGCTGCCGCGGCCGCCCGCGGCCGAGCCTGCCGAGGACGATCCGCGCGCCGAGCTGGTGCGGCGCCTGCTGGAGTACGAGCAGATGAAGAAAGCGGCGCAGGCGCTCGACGAGCTGCCGCAGGCCGGGCGCAACGTGATCGCGATCTCGGTGTGGATCGAGCGCCAGGTGGCGGAGCGGCTGCCGCAGGTCGATCCCCAGGATCTGGCCGAAGCCTGGCGCGGGCTGCTCCACCGCGCGCGCATGAGCCGGCACCACCACATCTCGCGCGAGGAGCTTTCGGTGCGCAGCCACATGAGCTCGATCCTGCGCGCGCTGCAGGAGCGCCGCGTGCTCGAGTTCGGCGAGCTGTTCGAGCCGCAGCGCGGCGTGCCGGTGCTCGTGGTCACCTTCCTCGCGCTGCTCGAGCTCGCGCGCGAGCTGCTGATCGAGATCACCCAGGCCGAGTGCTTCGCGCCGATCTACGTGAAGCTCGGCTACGCCACCGCCCAGCCCGGCGCCAATGACGCGGAACCACTACAGGAATGAGTTTCTAAGATCCCGACAACTAGGTATAGTAGGTCCTCATGCAAAACTCTGCCGACGCCCCCGCCGTTCCGGAAGCCAAGCGCATCCTCGAGGCGGCGCTTCTCGCGGCCCCCGAGCCGCTGCCCCTGTCCGAGCTCAAGCGCTTGTTCGACAACGACCTTGCAGCCGACACGCTGAAGAACCTGCTGGAGGAGCTGCGCGCCGACTGGAACGGCCGCGCGGTGGAGCTGGTGTGCCTCGCGAGCGGCTGGCGTTTCCAGACGCGCCTCGAGTTCCAGCCGTATCTCGAGCGGCTGTCCCCCGAAAAGCCGCCGCGCTACTCCCGCGCGGTGATGGAGACCCTCGCGATCATCGCGTACCGGCAGCCGGTCACGCGCGGCGACATCGAGAACATCCGCGGCGTCGTGGTTTCGAGCCAGATCATCCAGTCGCTCGAGAACCGCGGCTGGATCGACGTCGTCGGCCACCGCGAGACCCCCGGCCGGCCGGCGCTCTATGCCACGACGCGGCGCTTCCTCGACGACCTCGGGCTGCGCTCGCTGGAGGAGCTGCCGCCGCTCGAGGAAATCGCCACGACGCTCCAGCTTGAGCCCGCGCCCGTCCAGCAAGTCAGCGAAGCCGAGCCTCGTTGCGTCGAGCACGACGAGCCGCAGCGGGCCACCGGCACCAACGGCTGAAAGAATCCAAAAGGTCCTGGCGGCCGCGGGCCTGGGCTCGCGCCGGCAGATAGAAGGCTGGATCGCCGCCGGCCGGGTCAGCGTCAATGGTGCCGTAGCCAGCCTTGGGGCCCGCGCCGGCCCGGGCGACCAAATCGCCGTAGATGGAAAGCCCGTAAAGGCAGCGGCGGCGCAAACGCCGCGCGTCCTGCTCTACCACAAGCCCGCCGGCGAGCTCGTCACGCGCAGCGATCCGCAGGGACGGCGCAGCGTGTTCGACGCGCTGCCGCCGGGCCGGTGGGTTGCAGTCGGCCGGTTGGACCTGAATAGCTCCGGTCTGCTCCTTTTCACGGACTCCGGCGAGCTCGCGAACCGCCTCATGCACCCGCGCTACGAGCTCGAGCGGGAGTACGCCGCCAGAATCCGCGGGGAACTGCAGCCGGCGGAGAAAAAACAATTACTTGCCGGCATCGAGCTCGACGGCCAGTCGGCCCGGTTCGAGCGCATCGAGAATCACCGCGAGGGCGAGGGCAGCAACCGCTGGTATCGGGTCGTGCTGAAGGAGGGCCGCAACCGCGAGGTGCGCCGCCTCTTCGAGGCGCTCGGCCATCCGGTGAGCCGGCTGGTACGGCTGCGCTACGGGCCGATCAGCCTGCCCGCGGACCTCGCGCCTGGGCGCTGGCATGAGCTGCGGAATCCGGCTATACTTCAAGGGCTTTAGAACGCTTGTCTCAGTGTCGTCTGGGCTTTCGTTTGCGGTGTCGTTTTCGTTTCGGTTAGCGATGGGCTTCGGCCCATTTTTTGTTTGCGCCTCGAAAAAGTCGTCGAGCCGGCGATGGCCGGCATGGGCTACGAGCTGGTCGATGTGCAGGCGTCGAATGGCGGAAGGCTGCTACGCCTCTTCATCGACAAGCCCGGCGGCGTGACTGTCGACGACTGCGCGGCCGCGAGCCGGCATCTGGCGCGCGTGCTGGCGGTTGAGGGGATCGATTACGAGCGGCTGGAGGTCTCCTCGCCAGGCCTGGACCGGCCGTTACGCAAGGAAGGCGACTTCGCGCGCTTCGCGGGCCAGAAGGCCGAAGTGCGGATGCGCGTGCCGGACGAGACAGGACGGCGCAGATTCGTCGGCGTGCTGCGCGGCGCCGAGGCGGGGCAGGTGAGCCTGGAGCTCGAGGGACGCGTCGTGCGGCTGGCGCTGGAGGACGTGGACCGGGCGAAGCTGATACCTGAACTATGAGTGACGGAAAGGATTAAGTGGCAGCCAACGCGAAAGTGGCAGTCAACCCGATAGCGGCAGGAAACCGGGAGCTGGTGATGCTGGTGGACGTTCTCGCGCGCGAGAAGAACGTCCCGCGCGATATCGTTTTCGGCGCGCTCGAAATGGCGCTCGCCTCGGCCACCAAGAAAAAGTACACCGAGGACATCGACGTGCGGGTAGCGGTCGACAAGAATACCGGCGCCTACGAGACGTTCCGCCGCTGGAGGGTGTTGCCCGACGAGACCGCGGAGTGGAACCGGGCCCAGATGCTGTCGGTCGAGGAGGCGCAGG
>JBJMWH010000040.1:0-2963 GCA_045810245.1 Burkholderiales bacterium
ATCAACCTCGTGGGCACCTTCAACGTGCTGCGACTGGCGGCCTCGGCCATGGGCAAGACCGAGCCGCTCGAGCACGGCGAGCGCGGCGTGATCGTGAACACCGCCTCGGTCGCAGCCTACGATGGGCAGATCGGCCAGGCCGCCTACTCGGCCTCCAAGGGCGCCATCGTCGGCATGACGCTGCCGATCGCGCGCGACCTCTCGCGCAACGGCATCCGCGTGTGCTCGATCGCGCCCGGCATCTTCGAGACGCCGATGCTCGCGGGGCTGCCAAAGGACGCGCAGGACTCGCTCGGCAAGCAGGTGCCGTTTCCCTCGCGCCTCGGGCGGCCTGCCGAGTACGCGCAAATGGTGAAGGCGATCGTCGAGATCGAGATGCTGAACGCCGAAACCATCCGCCTCGACGGCGCCATCCGGATGGCGCCCAAGTAGCGGGCCCAATCTGGGGGTCAGGCCCAATCAGGGTCAGACCCCGATTTCTAGACGTCGCCGGAGGGGGCGGGTGGCGCCGGAGGAGGGTACGGCCGCAAATTTTGCCGATAGACGCGCGAGCGCTCGATGTAGCCCTGCGCGATCTTGAGCAGGAAATCCTTTTCCTCCTGCCTGAGCTCGCGCACGACCTTGCCGGGCGAGCCGAGCACCAGCACGCCGTCGGGGATCTCCTTGCCCTCGGCGATGAGCGTGTTCGCGCCGATCAGCGTGCTGCGGCCGATCCGCGCACCATTCATGACGACGCTGTTGATACCGATGAGCGAGCCCTCGCCGATGGTGCAGCCGTGTAGCATCACCTTGTGGCCGATGCTCACGCGGCGCCCGAGGTTCATCGGATAGCCGGGGTCGACATGCAGCACCGAGCCGTCCTGGATGTTGCAGCCCTCGCCGATGGTCACCTGGTCGTTGTCGGCCCGGATGACGCTCTGGAACCAGACGTTGACGTTGTCTTCGAGCACGATGCTGCCCACGAGCGTCGCGTCGTAGGCAATGAAGTGATGCTCGCCGCGCAGCTCGGGCCTGCGCTCGCCGATGGAGAAAAGAGGCATGGCGCTATGATAATCGAGTGAAAGTGCTCGTTCTCGGCGCCGGCGTCGTCGGCGTGGCCAGCGCGTGGTACCTCGCCGAGGCGGGGCACGAGGTGAGCGTGGTCGAGCGCCAGCCGAGCGCCGCGATGGAAACCTCGTTCGCGAACGGCGGCCAGATCTCGGCCGGGCATGCCGAGCCGTGGGCGAGGCCCTCGGTGCTGCCCAAAATCCTGCGCTGGCTCGGGCGAGAGGACGCGCCGCTGCTGTTCCGCGCGCGCCCGGACTGGGCGCAATGGCTGTGGGGCCTGCGTTTCCTCGTCGAATGCCTCCCCGGCCGCTTCGAGCACAATCGCCGCGCGCTCGCTGGCCTCGCCCGGTACAGCCGCGACTGCCTGCGCGAGCTGCGCGAGAAGGCCGGGCTGCGCTACGACCATCTGAGCCGCGGCATCCTGCATTTCGCCACCGACGGTCACGATTTCGAGGTGCTCGCGCGCGATGCGGAAGCGGCGCGCGCGCTCGGCATCGAACGACAGGTGAAGTCGGCGCCCGAATGCCTCGCGCTCGAGCCCGCGCTGCGGGAGTCCCAAGTCCCGGTCACCGGCGGCGTCTACACGCCCGGCGACGAGTCGGGAGACGCGCGTCGCTTCACCGAGGAGCTTGCGCGTCTTGCGGCGCGGCGCGGCGTGCGGTTCCGATTTGACAGCACGATCGAGTCGATCGAAGCGGGCGGCGGTACGGTGCGCGGCGTAACGGTGGTGGACGAGGAGGAAGAACGGCAGCTCCAGGCCGACGCTTATGTGGTGGCGCTCGGGAGCTACAGCCCGCTCGCGCTCAAGCCGCTCGGCCTGTCGATCCCGGTGTATCCGCTGAAAGGCTACTCGATCACGCTGCCGCTGGGACCCGAGCAAGCCGGAGCCGCGCCGACGGTGAGCCTCACCGACGAAGCGCACAAGATCGTGATCTCGCGTCTGGGCAACCGGCTGCGCGCCGCCGGCACCGCCGAGCTCGCGGGCTACGACACCGCGGTGAGCCCGGTGCGCTGCGCGGCGATCGCCCGGCGGGTGGTGAACCTTTTTCCGGCCTTGCGCAGCATCACGAGCTACGACAGTTGGGCCGGGCTGCGGCCGGCGACGCCGGGCAACGTGCCGATCGTGGGCCGGACCCAGTTCTCCAACCTGTTCCTCAACACCGGCCACGGCACGCTCGGCTGGACGCTCGCCTGCGGCTCGGGCAGGGCGCTGGCCGATCTCGTCAGCGGGCGGCGCCCGCAGGTCGATTTCGGGTTCGCGCATTGAGAGACAGCGAATCGCTTTTCCTCGCCGTCCGCGGCCTGCGCTACCACGTGCGCCGCTGGCCCGCGCCGTCGCGTCGCCCCGGCGCGCGCAGGATCTTCCTCCTGCACGGCTGGATGGATGTTTCGGCGTCGTTCCAGTTCGTGGTGGATGCGCTTGCAGGCGAGTGGGACGTCTACGCGCCCGACTGGCGTGGCTACGGCCTTACCGAGTGGGGTAAGTCCGACTCATACTGGTTTCCAGACTACATCGCCGATCTCGATTGCCTGCTCGAAGAGTTCGAAAGTGAACGTCCGGTGAATCTGGTGGGGCACAGCCTGGGCGGCAACGTGGCGGCGCTGTATGCCGGCATTCGTCCGCATCGCGTCGGGCGGCTCGTCAACCTGGAAGGCTTCGGCATGGCTCCGACCCGCCCGGAGCAGGCGCCGAAGCGCTATGCGCGCTGGCTGAACGAGCTTCACGAGCGGCCGACGCTTCGTCCGTACAAGGATTTCGCCGCACTGGCCGAACGCCTGCGCCAGGGCAATCCGAGGTTGACGCGGGAAAAAGCCGACTTCCTCGCACGCCACTGGGGCAGGGAGGAAGGCCCCACCGTCGTCCTGCGCGGCGATCCGGCACACAAGATCGTAAACCCGCTTCTTTACCGGATCGC
>JBJMWH010000041.1:0-9188 GCA_045810245.1 Burkholderiales bacterium
GCGGACCCGGTGATGCGGGCGCGGGCGCGGCTGATGCTGTTCAACATGGAAGTCGAGCTCTTCTCCCAGATCGACGCGCTCGAGGGCGGCAAGGAGAAGCAGATCGACAAGGCGCGCCAGCACGTCACCGACCGCCTGGTCGAGCTCGCGCCGGTGTTCACCAGGACCAAGCACATGCTGGGCGATGACTTCACCATGCTCGACGTGGCGATCGCCCCGCTGCTGTGGCGCCTGGACCACTACGGGATTAAACTCGGCAAGACCGCCGCGCCGCTGATGAAGTACGCCGAACGCATCTTTTCGCGCCCGGCGTTCATCGAGGCGTTGACTCCGTCCGAAAAGGTGATGCGAAAGTAAGTTGAGCGAGATTCCGACCAAACCGTACCTGCTGCGCGCGCTGTTCGAGTGGTGCGTCGACAACGGCTATACGCCGCACCTCGCGGTGAAGGTCGACTCGCGCACGCAGGTGCCGCTCGAGTACGTGAAGAACGGCGAAATTACGCTCAATATCAGCCCCAACGCCGTGCACAAGCTGCAGATGGGGAACGAGCTGATCGAGTTCTCGGCGCGCTTCGGCGGCGTGGCGCGCCAGCTCGCGGTGCCGATCGTGAACGTCTATGCGCTCTACGCCCGCGAGACCGGCCACGGCATGACGTTCGACGTCGACGGGCCCAAGGCCGGACTTCAGTCCAAGGGCGAGTCCGAGCCGGTGCGCGAGTCCAAGCATCCGGCGCTGAAGCCGCCTGCGCAGCTGCCGGTGCCGGCCGCAACCTCGCCCGAGCCCCCGAAAAAGCCCTCCGGCGGCAAGCCCACCCTGCGGCGGATCAAGTAGCGTGTTCGGGGGATAATCCCGAATTGCAGCGCGGCTTCTCTGCGCTGCGGACCCAAGACCACGTGCCCGTTTAGCTCAGTGGTAGAGCAACCGCCTTGTAAGCGGTAGGTCGTCTGTTCAATCCAGACAACGGGCACCACCTTCGCATGAGATTGCTGCTACTCGTCGTATTGGCGCTTTGGCTCACCGGCTGCGCCGAACCGCCACACGTGGGCGTCACCATCTCGAACACGCCGGAATCGATCGAGAGCTGCGGGCCGCGCGCCGGCGGCTGCAGGTAGCGCCGAAACAAAAAAGCCCGCGCGGGGCGGGCTTTGAGTTCGCGAAGCGGCTCGCTTACAGCGGCTTGATGTTCGCCGCCTGCAGGCCCTTGGGGCCGCGCTTCACCTCGAACTCGACCTTCTGGCCTTCCTTGAGGGTCTTGAAGCCGCTCATCTGGATCGCGGTGTGATGCGCGAACAGGTCTTCACCGCCCTCGGTCGGGGTAATGAAGCCGAAGCCTTTCGAGTCGTTGAACCACTTTACGGTACCGGTTGCCATGTTCATCTACTTCCTCTAAATGCCGCGACGATTCCGGGCGCGACAAAGCCGGGCATGACGATCAAGGAAGTGATTTGACTGCCACTGCGATACGCCGCGTTGCGACTTGCGGACGCTGAACTGCGGTGGTTGAGACGGTGCAAATTCGCCTACCTGATGAATCACTGCGCGGCGGATCATATCATCTTTTTCTCGATTTTCTTGTAGTGGGCGCAGCGGCCTTGGCTATGAGCGGCAGCTCGGTCTGGTACTTAACTTGCTTCAGGGCGAAGCTCGATTTGATGTTGCCGACGCCGGGCACCCTGGAAAGAAATTCCAGGATGAAACGCTCGAATGCCGGCACGTCCTGGACTAGAACGCGCAACAGGTAGTCGGCGTCTCCGGTCATGAGATAGCACTCCATCACCTCCGGCCGTTCGCGCACCGCGCGCTCGAACGTGTCCAGGGCCGGCTCGATCTGCTTTTCCAGCGTCACCTGCACCAGCACGCTCACGCCGAGCCCCAGCCGCTTCGCATCAAGCAACGTGACATAGCGGTCGATGTAGCCCGCAACTTCGAGGGCCCGCACCCGAGCGAGACACGGCGACGGCGAAAGATTGACCGCGCGCGCGAGCTCCACGTTGGAGATGCGCGCATCCTGCTGCAGGCGCACGAGGATGCGCAGGTCGATAGCGTCCATTGCAGCATGATATGCCGTTACACGTTCTCCGGACGGCAAACAACGATACCCTGTGCTTGACATTGCCGGCTACCATGCCGGAATGACCGACCTTTCCGACATCGATTACTCGGCCTTCTGGCGCGTCAATCCCCCCGACGGCGACCCCGGCGAAACGCGGGAATGGCTGGAGGCGTTCGATGCACTGATCGCCGCCGAGGGACGCGAGCGCGCCACCTTCCTGCTGCGCAAGCTCCTCGACCATGCGCGGGTGCGACGCGTGCCGCTGCCGCCTGTGCTGAACACGCCCTATAAGAACTCGATCGAGCTCGCGCAGCAGCCGCAATTTCCCGGGAACCTGGAGCTGGAGCAGCGCATTTCTTCGATCGTGCGCTGGAATGCGCTCGCCATGGTGGTGCGCGCGAACCGCGCGTACCCGGAGCTCGGCGGTCATATCGCGAGCTATGCCTCGGCGGCGGACCTGTTCGAAGTGGGCTTCAACCATTTCTTCCGCGGCGGCGCGCACGGGGATCTGGTGTACTTCCAGCCGCATTCGGCGCCCGGTGTCTACGCCAGGGCCTTTCTGGAAAACAGGCTCACCGAGTCGCAGCTCGACCACTACCGGCGCGAATGCGAAGGCGAGGGCCTGTCCTCGTATTGCCATCCGTACCTCATGCCGAAGTTCTGGCAGTTCCCGACCGGGTCGATGGGTCTCGGCCCAATCAACGCGATCTACGCCGCGCGCTTCATGCGCTATCTCGAGCACCGCGGCCTGGCGAAGACCGACGCCCGCAAGGTGTGGGCGTTCGCCGGCGACGGCGAGATGGACGAACCGGAGTCGCTCGCCGGCCTGTCGCTCGCCGCGCGCGAAGGACTCGACAATCTGATCTTCGTCGTCAATTGCAACTTGCAGCGCCTCGACGGGCCGGTGCGCGGCAATGGGTCGGTCGTGCAGGAGCTGGAAGGCCTCTTCGCGGGCGCCGGCTGGAACGTGGTGAAGCTGCTGTGGGGCTCGGACTGGGATCCGCTGTTTGCCCGCGACGTGGACGGCGTGCTCCTCAAGCGGCTGCACGAGACCGTGGACGGCGAGTTCCAGACCTACGCCGCCACCGACGGGCGCTTCAACCGCGAGCATTTCTTCAACAAGTATCCCGAGCTTACCGAGCTCATCGCCGGAATGAGCGACGATGACATCGATCGCCTGAAGCGCGGCGGTCACGACCCGCTCAAGATCCATGCCGCTTACCACGCCGCGGCGAACCACCGCGGACGGCCCACCGTGGTGCTCGCTCAGACCAAGAAAGGCTACGGCATGGGGACCTGGGGACAGGGCAGGATGGGCGGGCACCAGCAGAAGAAGCTCGACGATGCGGCGCTGCGCGAATTCCGCGACCGCTTCTCGCTGCCGATTTCCGACGACGACGTTGCGCAGCTGCGTTTCTTCAACCCCGGACCCGACAGCCCCGAAATCAAATATCTGGAGGCAAGGAGGCGGGATCTGGGCGGCCCTCTGCCCGCACGCAGCGCCCAAGCCGCGACCGTCCCGGTGCCGGCGCTCACCGCCGGCGAGAGGAACCAGTCCACCACGATGGTGTTCGTGCAGTTGCTTGCGCAGCTCCTCAAGGACGAAACGATCGGGCCGCGAGTGGTTCCGATCGTGGCCGACGAGGCACGCACTTTCGGCATGCAGACGCTATTCCGCCAGGCGGGGATCTACTCCGCCGTGGGCCAGCTCTACGAGCCCGAGGATCACGAGGAGCTCCTCTACTACCGCGAAGCCAAGGATGGGCAGATCCTGGAGGAAGGCATCACGGAGGCCGGCGCGCTGTCGTCATGGCTCGCGGCGGCCACCTCCTACTCGACACACGGCCTGGCGATGCTGCCGTTCTATATCTACTACTCGGTCTTCGGCTTCCAGCGCGTAGGCGACCTCATCTGGGCGGCGGCCGATTCGCGCTCGCGCGGCTTCCTGATCGGCGGGACGGCCGGGCGCACCACGCTCGCAGGCGAGGGTCTGCAGCACCAGGATGGCTCCTCCCACCTCATCGCCTCGACGATTCCCAATTGTCGCGCCTACGACCCCTGCTTCGGCTACGAGCTCGCCGCGATCGTGCAGGACGGAGCGCGCCGGATGCTGGAAGCGGAGGAAGACGCTTTCTATTACGTCACCGTCGCAAACGAGAACTATCCGCACCCCCCCATGCCTCAGGGCGCCGCGGAGGGCATCCTGAAGGGGATGTACCGCTTGAAGGAGGTCGGACAGGCAACGGTTCAGCTTTTGGGAAGCGGGCCGATCTTGCGCGAAGTGCTGGCTGCGGCCGATTTGCTCGAGAAGGACTGGGGCGTGAAGGCGGACGTCTGGAGCGTCACCTCATTCACCGAGCTTCGCAGGGATGGAATGGAAGCGCAGCGCACCCGGCGCCTGGGTGGCGAGGCCGAGTCGTGGGTCGAAAGCTCGCTCAAGCCTACCAAAGGACCGGTCATCGCCGCGAGCGACTATGTGAGCGCGGTGGCCGACCTCATCCGGCCCTATGTGCCGCGCAAGTATGTCGCGCTCGGGACCGATGGCTTCGGACGCAGCGATACGCGCGCCGCACTGCGCGCGTTCTTCGAGGTCGACGCGCGGAACATTGCGGTGGCGGCACTTGCCGCTATGGCGCACCCCTCAGTCGGCGACGCGCGGACTCGTTATCGGATTGGGATCGAGGGCGCCGGCCGGCCCGCCTGGCAGCGGTAGCGGCTTGTCGATCGTGCGCGCCGCCGTTGGCCGAAGGCCCGGCGGCGGCGGAAGGCGCAGCACGCGTGGCTCGTTCGCTTCGGCGGCCTTGATGCGTTCATACGGACGCAATTGCTGCGCGATCTCCGGATCGGGATGCAGCGGGCGCCCGACGTGCGGATCGAGCGGCGGCGATACCGTGCCGCGGGCGAAATCGGCGCCGCGCTGGTCGAGCTGGATGAGTGCGCGCTGGATCTCCTGCTGATGAAGCTGCTGCGCCGCGCAGGCGAGCGGGCACAGAAGGAGGGCGGCGGCGAGCATCGCCGGCTTCATCAATGACGAGACCATCCGGGGCTCATTCTAGCGCTCACAACAGGGCGGCAAGCTCGGCGCCTTCGCGCATGGCGCGCTCCGCGTCCACCTCCGTGGCCTCGCGGGCGCCGCCTATGTGATGAAAGCGATCGTGGCCCCAGCGGCGCGGCTCCTGGCCGGCGCATATGATGATCGTATCCGCGGAAATGACCATGGGCGTGCCGTCGGCGAGGACGTGAAGACCCGCATCGTCGATGCGGCGGTATTCGACGCCCTTCAGCATCCGGACACCGTTACGCGCTAGCTCGGCGCGGTGCACCCAGCCGGTGGTCCGTCCAAGGGTTTCGCCGAACGGTCCGGTCGAGCGCTTGAGCATGGTGATGCGATGCGGCGGAACGGTCGGCGAAGGGCGGGTCACCGATCCGTCCGCACGGATACCCCAATGGTCGGCGAAGGCGTCCGCATCGAGCGCCGCGCGGCTCGAGCGCTCCAGGAGGTAGAGCGCAACATCGAAGCCGATGCCGCCCATGCCGATGATCGCCACTTCGCGGCCGGGCTCGACGCGGCCCGACAGCACGTCGACGTAGCTCGCGACCTTGGGATGAACGATCCCAGGGATCGCCGGCATGCGCGGGTCGACGCCGGTCGCAATCACCACCTCGTCGAACGCCTCGAGCGAAGCGTCGTCGGCGGTTCGATTGAGCTGCACCTGCACCTTCAGGCGCTTCAGCCGCTCGGCGTAATAGCCGACCGACTCGGCGAATTCCTGCTTGCCGGGAATGACTTTCGCGAGGTTGAACTGGCCGCCGAGCTCGCGCGCGCTTTCGAACAGCGTCACTGCGTGACCGCGCTCGGCCGCGACCGCCGCGCACGAGAGTCCGGCGGGGCCGCCGCCGACCACCGCGACCTTCCTCCTCTTTGGAGTCGGGTGATACAACAGCTGAGTCTCTCTGCCCGCGCGCGGATTGACGACGCAGCTCGCCGGCTCGCCGGTGAAGTAGTGGTCGAGGCAGGCCTGATTGCAGGCGATGCAGATGTTGATGGCCGCGCGGTCGCCGGCTCTGGCTTTGCTGCCAAATTCCGGGTCGGCGAGCAGCGCGCGCGCCATCGACACGAGGTCCGCGTCGCCGCGCGCGAGAATCTCCTCGGCGATTTCCGGGGCGTTGATGCGGTTCGAGGCCGCCACCGGAATGCGCACCGCCTCGCGCAAGCGCCGCGTAGCCCATGCGAACGCGCCGCGCGGCACTGCCTGCGCGATCGTCGGGATCCGCGCCTCGTGCCAGCCGATGCCGGAATTGAGGATCGTGATTCCGGCCGATTCCAAGGCACGGGCGAGGATCTGCGTGTCTTCCAGCGTGAGGCCGCCCTCGACCAGATCGAGCGTCGAAATGCGGAACACGATGATGAAGTCCGAACCGACGGCGCGGCGCGTGCGGCGCGCCAGTTCGACCGCGAAGCGCATGCGGTTCTCGAGCGTACCGCCCCATTCGTCGTGACGCTGGTTGGTACGCGTGGCGAGGAACTGCGTGACGAGGTAGCCCTCGGATCCCATCAGCTCGACGCCGTCGTAGCCGGCCTCCCGCGCCAGCTGCGCCGCGGCTACGAAATCGGAAAGCGTGGCTTCGATCTCGGCAACGGTCATCTCGCGGGGAGAATGCGCATTGATCGGCGCTTTCAGCGCGGAGGGGGCGACGATGCGGCGGTGATAGCCGTAGCGGCCCGCATGCAGCAGCTGCAGGACGATCCGTCCGCCCGCCTGGTGCACGGTGCGCGGAATGATGCGGTGCGCTTCGGCGTCGTCACGCGTGGAGAACTGCGCGCGGTGCTCGCCCAGGTTTCCGGCAGCGTTGGGCGAGAAGCCGCCGGTCACGATGAGCGCCGCGCCGCCGCGCGCCCGCTCGGCATAGAAGGCCGCCAGGCGCTCCGGGCCGTCGGGACGGGATTCGAGCTGGGTGTGCATCGAGCCCATCACGATACGGTTGGGCAGGACGACGAATCCGAGATCGAGCGGCCGGAACAGGTTCGGGAAGGCGGGCATCGAGTCGCGGGGATTTGGATAGACTAGCCGCATGATCATACGGGACCCCTTAGTTGGCGAAACGGGCGGCGGATCGCTCGTCGTCGGCCAGACCGATCATTCCCGGCTCGTCGGCCAGCTCGCGGCCCACTGGGGAAACGCCGAGATCGCGCGTCCCGAGCCCTGGGAATCGGTGGTGCGCGCGGCGATCTACCACGACTACGGATGGTTAACTTACGAAGCCGATCCGCTGGTCGACCCGCAGAGCGGCGAGCCCTACCGGTTCCTCGGATTACCGCTCGAGCAGCGCCAGCTCGAGTCCTACCAGTGGTGCATCGACTGGATGGCAGCCATCGACGTCTATTCCGCGCTCATCATCAGCCGGCATCGCACCGGACTGTGGAAGGGCCGCTACGGTTCCATGGAGCATCCGAAGGGACGATACGACCTGCATCGGCTCGACCCGAGGATCCTCGATCTGATCGAGCGCAACGAAGCTTGGCAGCAAGAGACGCTGAGCTCGCTCCACGAGTCGGCGCGCAACAGCTTCCCGGCCAACTACCGCATGATGCAGGTGTGGGATCTGCTCGGCCTGTACTTCTGCTGCCAGGAGCCCTATGAAGACTACATCGAGCCGGTTCCCGCCGGCGCCGGCGGCGTGGGCACACGCATGACGATGCGGCCGATCGGCGAACGCAAGGTGCTTTTCGACCCGTACCCGTTCGACGAGCCGCGCCTGCGGATCCAGCTGTCGTGCAAGCGGATCCCGAGCCGCAAATTCGCAAGCGCCGCGGAGTTCAGAGAGGTGTACTTCAAGGCGCCGAACGAGCTCGCCGAATACGAGCTCCTGGCGGCATGAGAACAAGCACGGTTCCGAGAATCACGAGGCCCGACCCGGCGAGGGTGAAGAGCGAGATGGCTTCGCCGAGAAACAACGCGCCCCAGAGTACGCCGAACACCGGGATGAGATAGGTGACGGTGAGCGCGCCGGTCGCGCCGATGTCGGCGACCAGGCGGAAGTAGAGCAGATAGGCGATCGCGCCGCAGACCAGGCCGAGGGCGAGCATGCTGGCTGCGACGAGCGGCGTCGGCGCCGCCGCGGGTGGCGACAGCGCGATGAACGGCGCGAGGAGGACGCCCGCCGCGAGTTGCGTGCCGACTGCCATGCCGCGCGAAGGCGCATCGCTCGCCCAGCGCTTCATGTAGCCGCCGGCAAGCCCATAGCAGAAGGCAGCACCGAGCGCCGCGCAAACCGCAGCATAAGAAATCGCCGCACCCGGCTGCGGCTGGGTCACCAGCGCCACGCCGGCGGTGCCGATCACCAAGCCGAGGACCTGACCCGCGCTCATGCGTTCGCGCAGCAGCACCATGGAGCAAAGCGCACCCCACATCGGCGAAGTGGCGTTCAGCACAGACATTAATCCGGCGGTCAGATCGAGCGCGGCGTAGGCCCACAGCAGGAACGGCAGGCCCGAGGTCAGGATTCCCACGATCACGTACTGGCGGGCGAAGCGCCGCCACTCTGGGTCGTAGCCTGTAGCGGCGAAATACGCTGCCAGCGCGCTCCCCGCGATCAGCGTTCGCAGCTCGGCCGTCAATACCGGTCCGAGGACAGGCGCAGAGATCCGGGTGAACAGGAACGACGCGCCCCAGATCGCGGCGAGCAGCAGCAGGCGCGCCGCGTCCGCCCGCCGCATGCCTAGCGCTTCTTTTCCAGCGCGAGGAGCTTCCGCTTGCGCTGCACGCCCCAGGCGTAGCCGCCCATGCCGCCGTCGGTGCGCACCGCGCGATGGCAGGGCACGGCAAGCGCCACGGGGTTTGCGCCGCAGGCGCTGCCGACCGCGCGCACCGCCTCCGGCGCGCCGATGGCGCGGGCGATTTCCTGATACGTGCGGGTCTCGCCGCGCGGGATGCGCCGCAGCTCGTCCCACACGCGGCGCTGGAATACCGTGCCGCGGATGTCGAGCGGTAGCCGGGCGAGGCTTGCCTCGCCTGCGATGAAGGCGAGAATCTTGGCTTTCACGTCCTTCAAGTCGCTCGGGACGATTTCGGCGGCGCTGAACTCTTCCGCAAGGAGGCGCTCGAGGCGCTTGGCGTCATCGCCGAGCTTGAC
>JBJMWH010000042.1:0-2732 GCA_045810245.1 Burkholderiales bacterium
TAGCACATGCGTGCGCGCGGCATCGAAGTGCGCCTATGAGCTTCCTCGACGAAATCCCCTGGGACGAGACCGGCCTGATCGCCGCGGTGGCCCAGGATTTCAAGAGCGGCAGGGTGCTGAGCGTGGCATGGATGAACCGCGAGGCGCTCAAGCAGAGCATCGAGCGCGGCCAGGCGGTGTACTGGTCGCGCTCGCGCAAGCGCCTGTGGCGCAAGGGCGAGGAGTCCGGCCACGTGCAGAGAATCATCGAGCTGCGCCTGGACTGCGACGCCGACGCGCTGCTCCTCAAGGTGGAACAGGTGGGCGGCATCGCCTGCCATACCGGGCGTGAAAGCTGCTTTTACCGCAAGCTGGAGGACGAGAGGTGGGTGGAGACCGATTCCGTGCTCAAGGATCCGTCGCTCATCTACAGAAAATGAAGACCGGACTGGCCGAGACCCTCGAGCGCATCGCCGCGCTCATCGAAGCCCGCAAGAATGCGGACCCGAAAACTTCTTATGTGGCGAAGCTCATGTCACAGGGCGAAGACAGCGTACTCAAGAAGATCGGCGAGGAAGCGACCGAAACCGTGCTCGCGGCCAAGGGCGGCGATCGCCTGCACCTCGTGCGCGAGATTGCCGACCTTTGGTTCCACTGCATGATCCTGCTCGCGCGGCACGGCCTGGGCCCGGGCGACGTGCTCGCCGAGCTGCATCGGCGCGAGGGCATCTCCGGGCTGGACGAGAAGGCCGCCAGAAAACATGACGAGCGATCCTGATTGCATATTCTGCAGGATCGTGCGCGGCGAGGTTGCCGCGAAAAAAGTCCACGAGGATGAGCATGTCCTCGCATTCCACGACGTGCGGCCGCAGGCGCCGGTGCACTTTCTCATCATTCCGAAGGCGCACGTGCCGACCCTGTACGAGGCTGACATGCGCCACCACCACGCGCTCGGCCGGATGCTGGCGCTCGCGGGCGAGCTGGCGCGCAAGGAAGGCGCGACCGAGGGCTTTCGCGCCATCCTCAACACCGGTCGTGTGGGGCATCAGGAGGTGTATCATGTCCACATGCACGTCCTGGGCGGACCCGAGCCGCTGGGACCGATGCTCCAGAGGAAGGCTCTGAAAGGCCAGAGCTAACTGATAGAGGGAAGCCCAAAAGGCCGGGCTAACTGCAGGAAATAGGAGAAACCAAATATGGGCTCGCTCAGCATCTGGCACTGGCTGATCGTCCTCGTGATCGTGATGCTGATCTTCGGCACCAAGAAGCTGCGCAACATGGGCGCGGATCTCGGTGGCGCGGTGCGCGGCTTCAAGGACGGCATGCGCGAAGGCGCCGACAAACCGGCCGAGGCGGCTTCCGGACCGGCGCCGCAGGTCACCGGCAAGACGGTCGAAGGCGAGGTCAAGAGCAAGACCGAACACAAGGCCTGACCCGGGAAACTCCACGGAAAAGGCGCCCCCGGGCGCCTTTTTAGTCTCGGCACCGTAGTCTTCCTCACCGCCATGTTCGACATTGGATTCTCCGAGCTCCTCGTCATCGGCATAGTGGCGCTCATCGTAATCGGCCCCGAGAAGCTGCCGCGGGTCGCGCGCACGGTCGGCGTGCTGGCGGGGCGCCTGCAGCGCTATGTCGCCGACGTCAAGGCCGACATCAATCGCGAGATCGAGCTGGAGGAGCTGCGCAAGATGCGCGACTCGATGCAGCAGGCCGCGTCCGAGTTCCAGTCGTCGGTGCAGAGCGAGGTGAGCAAGACCGAGGCCGAGCTCAACCAGACTGCCGCCGAGCTCAACAAGACCGTCGAGGACGTGGCAAAAGATAAGCCCGCCGCGGTTAATGCCGAAGCGGGCATTACCGAAGCGAGCAAGCCCCAAGAAACGAAGCCCGCCGCATGAGCGACCAGGAAAGCTTCATGTCGCATCTGATCGAGCTGCGCCAGCGGCTGGTTCGCGCGGTCGGTGCAGTGCTCGCGCTGTTCGCGGTCTTCATTTTCTGGCCGGGGTCTGGCACGATCTACGACTTCCTCGCCGCACCGCTGATGACCGCGCTGCCCGAGGGCGCAAAGATGATCGCCACGGGCGTGATCACGCCTTTCATGGTGCCGATGAAGGTCACTGCCCTGGCGGCGTTCGTCGTCGCGCTGCCCTATGTGCTGTACCAGGCATGGGCATTCGTGGCGCCCGGGCTCTACGAGCACGAGAAGAAGCTCGCGGCTCCGCTGGTGGTGGCGAGCAGCGCCCTGTTCGTCGCGGGAATGGCGTTCTGCTACTACATCGTGTTCGGACGCGTGTTCGCCTTCATCCACGACTTCGCGCCGAAGTCGATCACGCCGGCGCCGGACATCGAGGCCTACTTCGGCTTCGTCATCACGATGTTCATTGCCTTCGGCGTGACCTTCGAGATCCCGATCGTGGTGATCGTCCTGGTGCGCATGGGCATCGTGTCGGTCGAGAAGCTGCGCGACGCGCGGCCCTATGTCATCGTCGGCGCCTTCGTGGTCGCCGCGGTGGTGACCCCGCCCGACGTGCTGTCGCAGTTCATGCTGGCGCTGCCGATGTGCCTGCTCTACGAGGCGGGCCTGTTCCTCGCCCGCTTCATCAGTGTGCGGCAGAAGGAGCCGTCGGACTACAAGGCCGAATCCGGCTAGTCCGGAATCCGCAGCCTGCCTTCCGGGTCGACTCCGATCCGAGCGTTGGATGCGGGTGCGCGCTCGATGGGTGGCAGGTTGGCGAGCGAAAGCGGCACCGCGCGGC
>JBJMWH010000043.1:0-10309 GCA_045810245.1 Burkholderiales bacterium
AGTACATCGTGGCGGCCGCAATACGCGCCCAACGCGCCTCGGCCACCCAGACCGGAGGAAGCGTGGCTGCCCCATTTATTCCCGGAGGCAGCGTGCTCTCTGCGGCTGTAAGCGGCATCGGCGGAGGGCGGCCATAACCGCTGACAGGAATAATTAGCTCCGTTTTTTCGCGTCGTTCCAGAGCTTTTCGGCGACGCCGCTGAACCTCACTTTTGGTAGAATCGAATGCTCTGACGCTGACACTCACACCGGCTGACACTCACACCGGCTGACATTCACACCGATATGCGTGACGCAAGATCTCGCCGCGATGACGGCGGTCTGGAAGCGATCATCGAGCGTTCCGAAGAGGCGATCGAGCGATCCTGGGCGTTGATGCAGCAGGCCGGGGAAATGGTCGACAACGCTCGCCGCGTGCTGCACCAGGCGGAGACGGTTCTCGCACAGAGCCGGCGCAAGGCACCTCGGCAGCAGCCGCCTGACTAGCCGCAGCAGCGCATGCCCTCGGTTGAGTCATTCCTCGCGCTTATGGCCGCCGCCGCCGTAGATCGGCCGATATTCCGGATTCACCGGGATCACGCCGGCTAGGCAGTTCGACGGTTGCGCGCAGCGGCCCGCCCGCGTGCAGATCAGGAAGTTGCACTGCTCCGGCGCGCCGGCCTGGAGCTCGCGCTTGCGATCGTTCAATTCCGGAGGCGTGGCCATTCAGAGCCTTGACGAAGCTTTTCGCATTGTCCAACGATCCGCGCGCATTGGGTTCTTGAAATGCACCCCGGCCTGTGTTTTCCTGCTACCCATGCGAACGAAGCGCATCGACCACGGCAACGATCTCGTCACTCTGTGGCACGTAGGCGGCACGAGCCCGTGCCACGGGCCCGCCATCAAGGTTCCGGCGGGGTTTCTCGAGGTGGAGGACCCGAAGCTACCCGAAGGCTGCGAGCTTCCGGACGGTTCCAGGCTCGACGTCGGCGCCGAGCCGGTGTGCGGGACGTGCGGACAGCACCTCGGGGACAACCTGGGTTCCGAGCTCGCCCTGTCGAGAGGGCGCTAGGGTTCCCGGGGGGCCCGGTCAGTGCCAGACGCGGGCGAAGGTGCGGCCCGGCAGCAGGTCGGCGGCCTGGGGCTCCTGCTGCAGCAGGTCCTCGAGCGCGCCGGAGATTTCGCCGATGAAGCGTTTCGTACGCTCGCCGAGCTCAGGCAGGGTCTCCACCGCGCTGACGTAGAGCTCCCATTCGCGGCTGCCTTCCTTCGAGCTGCCTGAGACGAGCCGCTCGTCGATCGAAAAGCCGCATAGCCCGGGCGAGCGGTCGAAGATCGCTTCGATCCGCGCGCTGAGCGCTGCTTCGAGCTCTGCCCGCTGCCCCTTCCCCATGGAATCCACCCTACCGCGACCGGGGCGCGCCCGCCTATCACCTATTTCCTGCCTGTGGCGGCGGCGCGGCAAAACTTCGTGAGATTTTTCCTTCGCACTATCATGGCGGGGTCCTGAAGAAAAACCTGCCCACCATAGCGGTCAGCGACCAGCGCGGGGTGCGCTCGCTGCACGTCGGCGGAGAGGCGATCCAGAGCGCGATGCGGCTCGGCGATCCCTTCGCGCTGGCGCTCGACTACACCCGTTGCATGATGGCCTTCCTGCTGTTTCATCCCGAGCCGCGCCGCGCGCTGATGATCGGCCTGGGCGGCGGCTCGCTGCCGAAGTTCTTCTTCAAGCACCTGAGGAAAACCAGGGTCCGCGTGATCGAGCTCGATCCGCGCATCGTGACGGCCGCGCGCACCCATTTTGCCCTGCCGGCGGACGGCGAGCGCCTCGCCGTGGAGATCGGCGACGGTGCCGAGGCGCTCGCGCCTGAATGCTGCGACGTGCTGGTGGTCGACGCCTACCACGACGAGGCGCACGTCCCGGAGCTCGCCGCGTCCGAGTTCTACGACGCCGCGTTCCTGGCGCTTGAACCGCGCGGGGTGCTGGTGGTGAACTTCATGGACGACGATCCGCGCCTCGCGCAATACATGCGCCGGCTCGAGAGCGCGTTCGGCGGTGCCGTCGTCTCGATGCGCGCGCTGTACGACCAGAACATCGCCGCCTTTGCCCTCAAAGGGCTGCCGCCGCGGCTCGAGTGGGAGGCGCTGCGCCGTCGCGCCGGGCGCCTAGAGGCGCGGCTCGGTCTGCCGTTCACCAAGTACCTGCGACGCCTGCGCTCCATGAACCGCACCGAGGGCGCGAGCCTGGTCCTCGGCCCCTGATGGACCCAGCCGAGCTCGCCGCGCTGGGCGCCATCGCGTTCGCGGGCGCACTTATTTTCGGCCTCACCGGCTTCGGCTCGGCGCTGATCACGATCCCGCTCGCGAGCCACTTGGTGCCGCTGCCTTTTGCGCTCGCGCTCTTCGCGCTCGCGGACCTCGTGAGCGCGTTCGGCGTCGGGCTCGAAAATCCGCGCAACGCGGTGCGCGGCGAATGGACCCGCCTCGTGCCGATGATCCTCGCCGGCACGGCAGTGGGAGTGACCGCGCTCGTCAACCTGCCCAGAGCCGTGGGAATGCTGCTCCTCGGGGTGTTCGTGCTCTCGTTCGCGCTCTACAGCCTCGTGCGGCGCTCCGGCGCGCGCGTCATCTCGGCGCGTTGGGCTTGGCTGGCGGGCTTCGCCGGCGGTATCACCAGCGCCCTGTTCGGCGCCGGCGGACCGCCGTACGCGATCTACCTTTCGCAGCGCGGACTCACCAAGGAGCAGTTCCGCGCGACGCTGGGTTTCGCCACCATGACGAGCATCTCGCTGCGGGTGCTCGCCTTCCTCGTTACCGGAGTGCTGCTCGATCTGCGGGTCTGGGCTGCCGCCGCGGTCGCGGCGCCATGCGCATTCGCCGGCATTGCGGTGTCGCGGCGCGTGTTTCGCCGCATCTCGCGCGGCATGCTGCTTCGCGCGGTGACCGCGATGCTGCTCGCCTCCGGCGCGTCGCTCATCGTGCGGGCGCTGGGCTAGCGCACGCTAAGCGGCGCGCTTTTTCTTAGCGGATTCCGCTGCGGCGAGGTCGCGATTCGCCGGGCCGTTGAGCACGCGGCCGCGGCTATCGAAGCGCGAGCCGTGGCACGGGCAGTCCCAGGTCTTGCCCGCGGCGTTCCAATGCACTACACAGCCGAGGTGCGGGCAGACCGCCGAGCGCTCATGGAGGGCGCCCTGCGCATCGCGGTAGACGGCGATCTTATGCAGCGCGCGGCGCATGACGGCGCCGCTGTCGCTCGGAATTTCGTCCTCCGAGCGGACTTCGCCCGGAGTCAGCCAATCGGTGTACTGGCGGACGACGTTGAGGTTCTCGGCGGCGTACTCGCGCGCCGCGCCAATCCTCTTGCGGGACGGGTCGTACAGCTTCGCCCACGGGTTTTCACGGCCGAGGATCAGGTCACAAATCAGCATTCCCGCGATCGTGCCGTGCGTCAGGCCCATCCCCGAATCGCCGGTATGCACGTAGACGTTGTCCGCGTCCATCGGGTTGCGGCCGGTAAAGGCGAGGTAATCCATCGTTTCCATGACCTGGCCGCTCCAGCGGAACGCGATCTCGCCGGCCTGTGGGAAACGCTGGCGGGTCCAGGTTTCGAGGCGTTGATGGCGCTCGGCGGCGTCGTCGGCCTGCCCGGTCTTGTGATCTTCGCCGCCGACGAGGAGGACATCCTCCTCGCCGGAGCGCGCGAGGCGCAGATAGTGATAAGGGTCGCCGGTGTCCCAGGCGAGCACTCGTGGCACCGAGCCGCGCGGCACGAATGCGCCGACGACGTAGGTCATGTACGGCGCCTGCTTGGTGTGGAGGGCGACGCGGTCGTTCACCGGCACGTTCGTCGCGACGACCACGGCGTCGGCCGTGACGACGTGCGGTCCGACGCGCACCAAGGCCGGCGTTCCGCCTGCGATGCTATCGGCGTGCGAGCCGCCGTAGAGCGTGCCGCCGTGGCGGCCGAGCGCCCGAGCCAGGCCGGCCAGGTACATCAGGGGATGGAACTGGGCCTGGTTAGGAACCCGAAGGCACGGGCCGGTTTCAAAGCCCGGGTAGGGCGCGCGTTCGACCTTGGTCACGCCGGCGAGCCCCGCGCGCCGGGCTGCGTCGAGCTCGCGATCGAGGGTCTCTTCACGGTCCCCATCGGCAAGGAAAAGATAACCATCAACGCGCTCGAACTGGCATTCGATGCGCTCCTCGCGCGCAATGGCCTCGATGCGATCGATCGCTGCAGTGTGGCTTTCTGCGGCGCGGCGGGCGCCGACCCTGCCGTGCAGCCGCTCCACCTCGAAGTAGCGGTCGTCCATCATGTTGCTCAAGTGCGCCGAGGTCATCTGGGTCATGCCGCCGCCGATACCTCCGTCGTCGAGGATGCAGACCGTCTTGCCTGCCCTCGCCAGCAGGTACGCGGTCGTCAGCCCAGCGATGCCGGCGCCGACGACGCAAACGTCGACGTGGACGTCGCCGGCGAGAGGCGCGCACAATGGCGTCTCGAACGTCGCAGCCCAGAGCGAATCATGTCGGCTCATTCCACCGTCATCGAAGCAACCGTCGTGCCCGCGACGCGCGACCTGGGCGACGGCTTCCAGGTCCGCCGCGCGCTGCCTTCCATCCAGCGCCGCATGATCGGGCCGTTCGTGTTCCTCGACGAGATGGGCCCGGTGCGCCTCGCGCCGGGAAGCGGGCTCGACGTGCGGCCGCATCCGCATATCGGCCTGGCCACGGTGACCTACCTCTTCGAGGGCGAGATCCTTCACCAGGACAGCCTCGGGGTGCGGCAGTCCATCCGGCCGGGCGACGTCAACTGGATGATCGCCGGGCGCGGCATCGTGCATTCCGAGCGCACCCCGCAGGCGCTGCGCGCGCAGGGTCCCGGGCTGTGGGGCCTGCAGTCGTGGCTCGCGCTGCCGCAGCACGAAGAAGAGCGCGCGCCGAGCTTTCGCCACCATCCCGCCGCGGAGCTGCCGCAAACCTCGATCGGCGGCGCCGAGCTGCGGCTCATCGCCGGAACGCTCTTCGGCCTGCGCTCGCCCGTCCAGGCGCTCTCGGCGATGTTCTACGCCGACGCGAGGCTCGCCGAAGGCGCCGAGCTCGCGCTCGCGTCCGAGCACGAAGAGCGCGGCGCCTATGTGGTCGACGGGCGCGTGGCGGTGAACGGCGAGGAATTTCCGCGTGGCCGCCTGCTCGTCTTCAGGCCCGCGGTCCACGTCGTCCTCGAGGCACGCGCGCCGGCGCGGGTCATGCTCCTCGGCGGGCAGACGCTCGGCGTGCGGCACGTGTGGTGGAATTTCGTGTCCAGCTCGCGCGAGCGCATCGAGCAGGCGAAGCAGGACTGGCGGAGCGGTCGATTCGGCGCGGTGCCGGGGGACCCGGAATTCATCCCGCTGCCGGAAGAGCGCAAACCCGCGGCCGACTATCCCTAGGGCTTCACCGGTCCCGGCGGCGAGCCTTTCTCGAAAATCTCGGCCCCGGGCGCGCAGGTGAACCACTTGTGCTTTGAGCGCGTCCAGACATGGCGCGAGATCGCGAGCCAGTCCGGATCGTCGAATGACCCGATGGCGAGCGCGCGCAGGCCCGGATAGAGCTCGAGCGTCCAGGTCACGCTGCTGCCGCACTTCGGGCAGAACTGCGTCCTGAGCCAGCGTCCGCTCTCGTCAGAGCGGTGCTCGTAGGTCTTGAGCTCGCCGCGCAGCTCGACGTCGCAGTCGTTGAAGTAGGCGCCCATGCCGAACGCGCTGCCGGTGCGCCGTTGGCAGCTCCGGCAATGGCAGGCCGCCTTGCGCGCCGGCTCGTTCGTCGCGCGGAAGCGCACCGCGCCGCAGTGGCAGCCGCCTTCGTGGATTTGCGTCATGGGAGGTTCCTTCAGGATCGGCAGTGCCCGGTCACGCTGAACACGCGCTCGCGGGTGCCTTCGTTGCGCAGCACATAGCCGTTGCGGCAAATGCGCAGGCGCTCGAGCTCTTGGTCGAGCATCTGGTTGAATTTCGGGCTGCCGTACCCGCCCCATTGGCGCAGCAGCTCCGGCTCGACCTCGAAGCGGAACGGGTCCTGTCCGGTGACTGCGTAGCCCTTGTTCTGCAGCCCCGGATGCGGGGTGCTGCACGCGCAAACAAGCAGGGCGCAGAGGAGCAGGGCGCGTCGCTTCATGCGATGAGCGCGTCGAGCCGGCGCGCGAGAATCGGAGTCAACGCAAGAATACGGTCGATGGTCGCGCGCATATGCGCAGCCACCGCGGCGGGATTGGTTTGCCAGTCGAGGACCGCTTCCTCGATATCGGGAAGCGCGCCCCCGGGCTGGCCGCAGGCTTCGAGGAAGAGCGGCGCCGCGCGGCCGAAGCGGCTTCGAATGTACGCGCGGTGATCCAGGCTCATGGCGATCACGAGGTGCGATTCGCCCAGAATGGCTTCGGTGAGCGTGCGCCGCCGGTGGCTGCCGACGTCGAAGCCCTTCGACAGGAGGTACTCGCGCACGCCGGGCGCCACGACGTGCGGAAAGTCGACCGTTCCGGCCGAGGAGACCTGGATGTCGGCGCGATCGTGCAGCGCATGGCGCAGGCCCCGCTCCGCCGTCAGGCTGCGAAAGATGTTGCCGGTGCAGACGAACAGCACGCGCTTCATCGCGGCGCTTTCAGCCGACCGACACGCGCTCGCGCAGGGTGACGAACTCTTCGGCCGCCGTCGGATGGATTCCGATCGTCGCGTCGAACTGCGCCTTGGTGGCGCCGAGCTTCACGGCGATGGCGATTCCCTGGATCACCTCGCCGGCGTCGGCGCCGATCATGTGCGCGCCGACCACCTTCTGGCTGACGCGGTCGACCACGAGCTTCATGAAAGTGCGCTCGGTCTTGGCGCCCATGGTGAGCTTCAACGCCCTGAACGAAGCCTTGTACACGTCGACCGCGCCGAACTTCTCGCGCGCGTGCTCCTCGGACAGGCCGACCGTCGCGACGTTCGGGTTGGCGAAGATCGCCGTGGGCACGGCTTCATGGTCCACCGCGGTGGGCTCGTTGCCGAAGAGCGTTCTTGCGAGCCACATGGCTTCGGCGGTCGCCACCGGCGTGAGGTTGAGGCGGTTGGTGAGATCGCCGATGGCGTGAATCGACTGTACCGAGGTGCTGGAGTACTTGTCCACGATGACCGTGCCGTCGGCGGCGAGCTCGACGCCGGCCGCCTCCAGCCCGAGGCTGGCGCTATTGGGATGCCGACCGGTTGCGAACATGACGAGGTCGGTCTCTTCCCGCGAGCCGTCGCTGAACGCGATCTCCAGGCTGCCGTCGCTTCGCCTGACGATGCGCTGCGGCTCCCCGCCGAAATGGATCTTCACGCCTTTCGCGCTCATCTCCTCGCCGAGGCGCTCGCCGAGCTCGGTGTCGAAGCCGCGCAAGAGCCGCCTGCCGCGGTACGAAAGCACCGTCTGCACGCCGAGCCCGTTGAAGATCGAGGCGAACTCGACTGCGATGTAGCCGCCGCCGATGAGCAGCGCCCGCCGCGGCAGCCGCTCCAGGTGGAACGCCTCGTTCGATGTGATGGCGTGCTCGCGCCCCGGGATTTCGGGGACCGTCGGCCAGGAGCCGGTGGCGAGCAGAATGTGGCGGGCGGAGACACGCCGGCCGCCGACTTCGACGGTGTGCGCATCGACCACGGTCGCACGCCCGCGCATGATTTCCACCCCTGCGAGCGACAGCACGCGCTCGTAGACGCCGTTCAGGCGCGCGATTTCCCGGTCCTTGTTCGCGAGCAGCTTTGCCCAGTCGAAGCGCGGCTCACCCGTGGTCCAGCCGAAGCTCCTGGCGACTCCGAAGTCCTCGCGCATGTGCGCGGCATAGGAGAAGAGCTTTTTCGGAATGCAGCCGACATTGACGCAGGTGCCGCCGAAGCGGCCGGATTCGGCGATCGCCACCTTGGCGCCGTAG
Organism: Burkholderiales bacterium; assembly: GCA_045810245.1. Lineage (GTDB taxonomy): Bacteria > Pseudomonadota > Gammaproteobacteria > Burkholderiales > SG8-39 > SCGC-AG-212-J23. The sequence continues at coordinate 7,895 of JBJMWH010000043.1, forward strand.
CCCGCGCTGACGCGGCTCGCGCGCACGCCGCCCGAGCCGCCACCGATGGTGAAGAGGTCGAAGTCGTACTTCATCGGGCCAGCCTGTAGCGCTCGCCCGCGGCCTGTACCGCGCCGTCGTCGACGAGTTTCCGGAGGTGCGCGCTGAGCGAGCGCGCCGCGACGCCGTGAATCCGGGGCGGCACGTCGTCGTAAACGAGCGGCAGCATTTCGGCGAGGCTCGGCTCGCCGAGCTTGGCGATCGCCTCGCGCACCTTGCCCTCGCGCTTCAGGCGGTGCTGCACCAGTCGCCGCGCCTCGTGGTGCGGCTCGCCGATCAGATAGCCGTGTCCGGGGGCGAGGATCGCGACGTCTTCGCCCAGCAGGAGCTCGAGCGAGGCGAGATAGGCGCGCATGTCGCCGTCGGGCGGATTGATGACGACCGTGGAGCCCTGCATCACGTGGTCGCCGGTGAAGAGCATGCGCGTCTCTTCGAGCAGGTAGCAGAGATGGTTCGAGGCGTGCCCCGGCGTATGCAGGACGCGCAGCGAAACTCCCGCGAGCGAGAGGCGCTGGCCGTGGGAAAGCACTTCGTCGGGGGCGAAGCTCGCGTCCTGGCCCGCAGGCGCGGGGCGGCCGAGGATCTTCGCGCCGGTCGCCTTCTTGAGCGCTGCGGCGGCGGGCGAATGGTCCAGGTGCGTGTGCGTGCACAGGATCCAGCGGATGTTCCCGGCGGCGAGGATCTTCTCGACGTGCGAGTCGCTCGCGGGCCCGGGGTCGATCACGGCGAGCTCTTCTTCCCCGAGCAGGTAGGTATTGGTGCCGGGACCGGTCATCATCCCGGGGTTCGGAGCGATCAGCCGCCTGACATGACGGTCGAGCCGTTTGACGACGCCCGGAATGAGATCGTAGCTCGTCTGCCCGCTTTCCTCGGGATCGCTCCAGTGGATCTCGAAGTAGGCGGCGTCGCCGCGCCGGAAGATGCGCGCGCCCTCGCGTCCCTGGGCCCAGCAGGCGCGGTTGGTGGGAATCTCGACGAGGCTCATCGCGTATTCGAAGGCCGTGCGCGGCTCGGCGAAGCGCGCGAAGTCCGCGAGCGTGTGGCGGGTCGCGTGGACCAGCTCGATCTCGCCGCGCTCGGCGCGCAGTAGCGCCTGTCGCGGCTCGATCCAGAGGTGGTGGACCGTCTCGGCGGCGTCGTGCGCGCCTTCCTGCCCCGCGGGCGCGAAGGTGACGAAGAAGCGCGTGTCGAATCGCCTGCTGCGCCCGGGCTGCGTGATCCAGTGGCCGTAGTACGCGAGCGCGCCGGCGGGAATGTAGAGATTCTCGCGCTCGAGGAGCTCGATGAACGGGCGCGCACGCTCCTCCATGAGGCCGGCCGCACGCGCCGGAAGCACCGGATTTCCGTTCGCATCGCAGGCGAGCAGCACGCCGGCCTCCTCGAAGCACTCGCGCACCGCGGCGACGTAGTAACCAAGCCCGCCGCTCGAGAGGCCCAGCCGCTGGTTCGCCTGCGCCTCGGTGAGGCCGAGCACGCGGCGCGGCGCGACGTCGCTTGCATCGAGCGAGCCGCCGGGGAACACGTACGCGCCGCCCAGGAACGCGGCGTTCTGCGTGCGCTGAAGCATCAGCGTCTCCAGGCCGCCCGCGCCTGCGCGCAGGAGCATCAGCGTGGCCGCCGGCCGCGGCAGGAGTGGTGTCGCCCCCAGAGGCGGCGTGGGCACCGCGCTCACGCCGTGCGGCCGGCGCGGTCCCTGTCGTTCTGCGCCTTGATCATCGCCCGCATCTTGTCCCAGTCGGCGTCGGAAAGCCGGTCGAGCTCGGTGAAGTAGCCGCCCGAGCCGGTGGCGAGGTAGCCGCCGCCGTCGACCGCGATGGTCTCGCCGGTGAGCCACTCGCAGCCGTCGGCCATGAGGAAGGTGGCGAGGTTCTGCAGCTCCTCCATGCGCCCGACGCGCCGCATCGGGTTCAGCTCGGCGGACTTGTCGAAGCCGCCGTCGGGGCGCAGGCGCTTGGTCGCCCCCTCGGTCGGGAACGGCCCGGGCGCGATCGCGTTCAGGCGGATGCCGAAGCGGCCCCATTCGACCGCCAGCGACTTCGTCATGACGTGAAGTCCCGCCTTCGACATCGCCGAAGGCACCACATAGGGCGAGCCGGTGTGTACCCAGGTGACGAGAATGCTCACCACCGAGCCCTTGTGCCCGCCCGCGATCCAGCGCTTGCCCACCGCGTGAGTGACATAGAAGGTGCCGTGGAAGACGATGTTGGCGATCGCGTTGAAGCCGTTGGGGCTGAGATCCTTGGTCGGGCTGATGAAGTTGCCCGCCGCGTTGTTGACCAGTCCGGTGAGCGCGCCGCTCTCGTCCCAGATGCGCTGCACCATGGCGTCGACCGCCGCCGCGTCGCGGATGTCGACCGCGTGCGTCCCGACTTTTCC
>JBJMWH010000044.1:0-4479 GCA_045810245.1 Burkholderiales bacterium
ATCACCCGGCTCGACCCCGCCGGCGCGGACCTGGCGCGGCTCGCCGGCTTTGACTGGACGCTTGGCCAGTCCGTGAAGCCGGAAGAGCTCGACCGGCTGGGCGAATGGATGGCGGACGCGCTTTGCGCGGCCATCCTGGACGACACGCAGCGCAAGCTGTACCTCACCGAGGCGCTACCAGGCACGGACAGGATTGAAGGCGTGATGTTCTCCGGCGGCGTAGCGGAATACGTCTACGGCAACGAGGTGCGCGACTTCGGCGATCTCGGCAGGCGCTTCGGTCAGGCCCTGCGCCGGCGACTCGACGGCGCAAAGCTGCCCTGGCCCCTGCTGCCGGCGGGCGAATGCATCCGCGCGACCGCTTTCGGCGCCTCGGAGTACAGCGTGCAGCTTTCCGGCAACACCGTGTACGTGTCGCAGCCCGGCGAGCTTTTGCCGCGCAAGAACCTTCAGGTGCTGCAGCCGCCGGTGTCTCTCGAAGGACAAATTGACGCCGATCGGCTGAGCGGCACGATTCGCAAGCATCTCGAGGACTTCGACGTGAAAGAGGGCGAAGCCGATTTCGCGCTCGCCTTCGGCTGGCGCGGCGCGCCCTCCTACGAGCGCATCACGGCCTTCGCGCCCGCGATCACACTTGCGCTCGCGCGCAGCATCGAGGGCCGCCGGCCGGTGTATCTCATCCTCGACGGCGACGTGGCGCAGACCGTGGGCGGGATTCTGAAGGAGGACTGGGCCATCGCCTCCGAGGTGCTGGTGCTCGACGGCATCACGCTGCGCGACTTCGACTATGTCGATCTCGGCCGCATCCGCATGCCCTCGGGCACCGTGCCGGTGACCATCAAGTCGCTCGTATTCAGCGAGGACCCGCGCGGGTAGAATTTTTTGAAGGAGGCGGATCGTGGCAGCGGCGGGGCAGGAGGCGAAGCTCGCCCGGATCGGCGCATTCGGGCCACCGCGCCTGGATCTCAAATGGCTGATCATCGGCGTCTGCGTGGCGCTTACGCTGTATCTCGGCGTGGTGCCGCTCGCCTTTCTCTTCTGGCAGAGCTTCTTCACGCCGCAGAGCGCGGCCAAGGCCGCGCAGTTCACGTTCGGCAACTACCGCGAAGCCTACGCCTCGGAGGAGACCTGGCTCCTCTTCTGGAACTCGATCAAGTTCGCGACCGGGGCTTCGCTGCTCGCCTTTGCGCTGGGGACGCTGCTCGCCTGGATGAACGAGCGCACCAACACGCCGTTCAAGGCGCTGTTCTTCGCGCTTTCGCTCATCCCGCTCATCATTCCGGGGATCCTGTTCACCGTAGCGTGGATCCTGCTGGGCAGCCCGAAGATCGGCTTGGTCAACCTCGCGCTGCAGAAGCTCTTCGACACCGAGGCAGTGTTCATCAACGTCTACTCGCTCGGCGGCATGATCTGGGTCGACGCGCTGCACTATTCGCCGATGGCTTTCCTGCTGATGACCGCCGCGTTTCGCTCCATGGATCCGGCGCTGGAGGAGTCGGCCGTCATGAGCGGCGCCAGCGTGCCGCAGGTCGTGCGCAGGGTGACGCTGCCCCTCGTCTGGCCGGCGATCTTCGCCACGCTCCTCATCCTCTTCGTGCGCGCGATCGAGTCCTTCGAGGTGCCCGCGCTGCTTGGCCTGCCGGTCGGCATCCAGGTGTTCACTTCGGCGATTTACCAGGCGGTGCACCGCTACCCGAGCCAGGTCGGCCTCGCTTCCGCCTATGCGGTCACCCTGCTCGTCATCACCAGCGCCGGAGTCTATTTCCAGTCGCGCCTCTCGACCCGCGGCAGCCGCTACGCCACGATGACCGGCAAGGGGTTTCGCCCGCGGCTCATCGACCTGGGAAACTGGCGCTACCTCACGGTGGCGATCTTCCTCGCGTACTTCTTCCTCATCGTGGTGCTGCCGTTCGCGGTGCTGCTGTGGTCGTCGTTCCAGAAGTTCTATTCGGTACCCTCGGCGGAAGCGCTTTCGCGCCTGACGCTCGAGCCCTACCGCACCATCCTCGGCTATCCGAGCCTCATGCGCTCGGTCTGGAACAGCCTGTTCCTCGCGGTCACGACCGCGACGCTGGTGATGCTGGTGACGGCGGTGATCTGCTGGATCGTGGTGAAGACGAAGCTGCGCGGACGGTGGCTTCTCGACAACTTCGCTTCGCTGCCGATGGTGTTCCCCGGCATCGTGCTGGGTCTCGCGATCATGATCCTGTATCTGTACCTGCCGATCGGGGTCTACGGGACGATCTGGATCATGCTCATCGCCTATGTCACGCGCTTCATGCCCTACGGGCTGCGCTACAACACGACCTCGATGCTGCAGATCCACAAGGAGCTGGAGGAGTCGGCGGCGATGAGCGGCGCCTCGTGGACCACCGCGTTCCGGCGCATCATCCTGCCGCTGCTCAAGCCGGGGCTGGTGGCCGGCTGGATCTACATCGTCATCGTCTCGATCCGCGAGCTTTCGAGCTCGATCCTGCTCTACAGCCCCGACACCGAGGTGCTGTCGATCCTGATCTGGGAGCTGTGGGAGAACGGCCAGTACGTCGAGCTCTCGGCGCTCGGCGTGATGTTCATCATTGGCCTGTTTTTCCTCGTGCTCGTCGCCCAGCTGATCGGACGGCGTTTCGGAATCAAGGAAGCCTGACGTGCTGAACGTGAGCGGGTTATGCACCGAGTACGCGGACGAGCGGGGCAACGTCGTCCGGGCCGCCCAGGACGTCACCTTCGAGGTGCCGGCGGGGAAGCTGTTCACGTTGCTCGGCCCCAGCGGCTGCGGCAAGACCACCACGCTGCGCTCGATTGCCGGCCTGGAGAAGCCGCGCGCGGGCGAGATCAGCGTCGGCGGCGCGCTCATCTATTCGTCGCGCTCGAACGTCTTCATCCCGCCCAACCGGCGCGGCCTGGGCATGGTGTTCCAGTCCTATGCCATCTGGCCGCACATGACGGTGTTCGAGAATGCCGCGTTTCCGCTCCAGGTTTCGAAATCGAAAATGCGCAGAAAGGACATCGAAGCGAGGGTGCTGCGCGTGCTCAAGGTGGTGGCGCTGGAGGAGCTGGCCGAGCGCGAGGCCACCAAGCTCTCGGGCGGGCAGCAGCAGCGCCTCGCGCTGGCGCGCGCCCTGGTGATGGAGCCGCCGCTGCTGCTGCTCGACGAGCCGCTCTCCAACCTCGACGCGAAGCTGCGCGAGCGGATGCGCTTCGAGCTGAAGCGCCTGCAGCGCGACCTCGGCATCACGACCGTTTACGTCACCCACGATCAGAGCGAGGCGCTCGCGCTGTCGCATTCGGTCGCGGTCATGAACGCGGGCCGCATCCAGCAGACCGGCGCCCCCCGCGAGATCTACGAACGGCCGGGGAATCAGTTCGTCGCCGACTTCATCGGCACGACCAACTTTCTGCGTGGAACGGTCAGCGCAAGCGCGCGGGGGGACGGGTTCTGCCGCGTTTCCTCGGAGGTCGGCGAGCTCGAGGTGCGGGCGCTCGAGGCGCTGGCGCCGGGGACCCGGGTCGTGATTTCGGTGCGTCCCGAGGATATCCAGCTGAGCGAAGGCCGTCCCCATACCGCAAGCAACGTGCTGGAGGGTACCGTCGATACCAAGGTCTTTCTCGGCGAGTCGGTGGATTTCCGAGTGAAGGTGAAGGAGAGGCTGCTGCAGTCGCGGGCGCATCCTTCGCTTGGCACGCGCGTCGGGCATCCCATCTATCTCTCGCTCGACCCGGAGAAATGCGTGGCCCTGAAGGAAACGCCCGAATGACGCAGCAGCGCTGGGCCTCCGACGTCATCGTCGATCTCCTGCACCTTTACGAGCTGCCGTACGCCGCGCTCAATCCCGGCGCGAGCTACCGCGGCCTGCACGACAGCATCGTCAACTACCTCGGCAACGAGCGGCCGCAGATGCTGCTCTGCCTGCACGAGGAGGCTGCAGTCGCCATCGCGCACGGCTACGCCAAGGCGTCGGGCCGCATGATGGGCGTGGTGCTGCATTCCAACGTCGGCCTGATGCACGGCTCGATGGCGATCTTCAACGCCTGGTGCGACCGCGTGCCGATGCTGATCCTCGGCGCCACCGGCCCGCTCGACGCGGCGAAGCGCCGGCCATGGATCGACTGGATCCATACCGCGTCGGACCAGGCAGCGCTGGTGCGCGACTACACGAAGTGGGACAACCAGCCGGCCTCGGTGCCGGCCGCATACGAGGCGCTGCTGCGCGCCGCGCAGATGGCCAACACGGCGCCGCGCGGCCCGACCTATATCAACCTCGACGCCGCGCTGCAGGAGACCAAGATCGGCGCGTTGCCGCCGCTGCCCGATGTCAGCCGCTATCGTCCGGCCGAGCCGGTCCTGCCGAGGCCGGAGCTGGTCCAGGCGGCGGCCAAGCTCCTGTCCAGCGCAAAAAGGCCGGTGATCCTCGCCGGGCGCGCCTCGCGCAGCGGCGCCGCGTGGAAGGCGCGCGTCGCGCTCGCCGAGAAGCTGCATGC
>JBJMWH010000045.1:0-3327 GCA_045810245.1 Burkholderiales bacterium
GCCAGGTGCAGCAGGCGCTCGATGTCCTGATGAGGGGCCGCACCACGCTCGTCATCGCGCACCGCCTCTCCACCATCGAGCGCGCCGATCGCATCGCGGTGCTCGAGCGCGGCCGCATCGTCGAGCTCGGCAGGCATGCCGAGCTGCTCGCCGCCGACGGCGTCTACGCGCGGCTGTATCGGACGCAATACGCGGCCGAACGCGCAGCCGCGTGAAAATCATCCATACGGAATCCTCGCTCGGCTGGGGCGGGCAGGAGATCCGGATCCTCTCCGAGGCGAAAGGGCTGATCGGGCGCGGCCACGAGGTCGTGCTTCTCTGTCCCGCCGAAGCGCGCATCTACGCCGAAGCGCGCGCGTGGAGCGTGCCCGCAGTGTCGCTTCCGATCGGAAAGAAGCGGCCGAAAGGCGTAAGCGCCCTCATGCGCTGGTTCAGGAAGAACCGCTGCGAGGTGTTGAGCACGCACAGCTCGACCGATTCGTGGCTCGGCGCGTTCGCCCTCCTGCTGATGGGGAGGCCCTTCCCCATGGTGCGCACGCGCCACATCTCGGCCCCGGTGCCGCGCAACCCGCTCAGCCGCTGGCTCTACACCCGGGCCACGGCCCAGATCGTCACCACCGGAGAGCTCCTGAAAAAGGAGCTCGTGGAACGCAACGGCTATCCCGCCCAGCGGATCGAATCCGTACCCACCGGCGTCGATCCGCAGCGCTTCCGCCCCGGCGATCGCGCCGAGGCGCGGCGGCGCCTCGGCCTGCCGCAGGACGCGACGCTCGTAGGTATCGTTGCCACACTGCGGAGCTGGAAAGGCCATCTCTTCCTGATCGACGCCTTTGCAGAGCTTCCCGGAACGCTCATGCTCGTCATCGTCGGCGACGGCCCGATGCGCGAGGTGCTCGAGGCGCGGGTGCGGGAGCGGCAACTGGGCGAACGGACCCGCTTCGCGGGAAACCAGGCGGACGTCGCGCCGTGGCTGCAGGCGTTCGACGTCTTTGTCCTGCCGTCCTACGCCAACGAAGGGGTGCCTCAGGCGCTCATCCAGGCGATGCTCACGGGGCTGCCTTGCGTGACGACCGCCGTGGGTAGCATCTCGGAGCTCGCGAAAGACGGCGAAACCGCGCTCCTCGTGCCGCCCAAGGAGGTCGCGCCGCTTCGTGCTGCCGTTCAAAAGCTCATCGATCATCCGGAGATGCGAGCGCGCCTGGGCGAAGCCGCGCGCAGGCACTGCGAGGCCGGGTTTTCGTACGAGGCGATGCTCGACAAGATGGAGCGCATCTACAAGAATCTGCTCCTATGATCCGCGTGTTCATCGGCTATGACCCGCGCGAAGCCGTGGTCTTTCATGCGTGCGTCAACAGCATCGTGCGGCAGGCTTCGCAGCCGGTGGCGATCACGCCGCTCGCGCTGAAGAACCTGCGCAGCTACACCGAGCGCCACCGCGACGGCAGCAACCAGTTCACCTACAGCCGGTTCCTGGTGCCGCACCTCACGGATTGGGCGGGCTGGGCGCTGTATATCGACGGCGACATGCTGCTGCGCGACGACATCGCGGAAATCTTCAAGCTGAAGGACGAGCGCAAAGCGCTGCTTTGCGTCCACCACGACTACAAGACGAAGCTGCGCAAGAAGTACCTCGGCGCGAGGAACGAGGACTATCCGCGCAAGAACTGGTCCAGCGTCATGCTCTGGAACTGCGCCCATGAAGCGAACCGCGTCCTGACTCCGGAATTCGTGCAGACGGCCACCGGAGCGCAGCTCCATCGCTTCACCTGGCTCGAAGATCGCCTGATCGGCGAGCTGCCCAGGGAATGGAACTGGCTGCCCGACGAGCTCGGGCCCAACGGGCACGCCAAGCTCGTGCACTGGACCCTCGGTGCTCCCTGCTTCCGCGAGTTCGCCGACGAGGCGATGGCCGAGGAATGGCACGACGAACGGCGCCTCATGAACGCGCCCGAGGAACGTTGATGCTTCTCGTCACCGGCGGGGCAGGGTTCATCGGCTCCAATTTCGTCCTCTCCTCCCTTGCGGTCTCGGACGAGACGATCGTCAATTTCGACAAGCTTACCTATGCCGGGAACCTGCATAACCTCGATTCGCTGCAGGGCGACCCCAGGCACATCTTTGTGCGGGGTGACATCTGCGATCGCGCGCAAGTCAAGCAGGCGCTCGAGCGCCACCGGCCGCGAGCGATCGTGCACTTCGCCGCCGAGAGCCACGTCGACCGCTCGATCCTCGGGCCGGCCGAGTTCATCGCGACCAACACCGTCGGCACCTGGAGCCTGCTCGAGGAGGCGCGCGCCTATTGGGGCGCGCTGCCGCCTGCCGAACGCGACGCCTTCCGCTTCCTCCACGTTTCCACCGACGAGGTCTACGGCTCGCTCGGCGCCGGCGATCCGGCGTTCACGGAGTCGACGGCGTACGCGCCGAACAGCCCCTATGCCGCGTCGAAGGCGGGCGCCGACCATCTCGTTCGCGCCTACCACCACACCTACGGCCTGCCCACCCTGACCGGCAACTGCTCGAACAACTACGGGCCCTACCAGTTTCCCGAGAAGCTGATTCCGCTCATGATCCGCAACGCGCTCGCCGGCGAGCCGCTGCCCGTGTACGGAGACGGCCTGCAGGTGCGCGACTGGCTGTTCGTGCTCGACCACTGCGAGGCGCTGCGCCGCATCCTCGCGCAGGGCAGGGTCGGGCACACCTACAACATCGGCGGTGCGAGCGAAAAGAAGAACATCGACGTGGTGCGCACCCTGTGCGCGCTCCTCGACGCCGAGCGGCCGAAACCCTCCGGCTCCTACGCCCAGCAGATCAAGTTCGTGAAGGACCGGCCCGGCCACGACCGCCGCTACGCCATCGACGGCTCGAAGCTGCGCGCGGAGCTCGGCTGGGCGCCGGCGGAGAGCTTCGAGAGCGGCCTCGCGAAGACGGTGCGCTGGTATCTCGAGCACTCCGAATGGGTCGACGAGGTCACGAGCGGCGCCTACCGCAGCTGGGTCGAGACGAACTACGCACGCAGGGACGCGGCATGAAAGGAATCGTCCTCGCCGGGGGCTCGGGCACGCGGCTCTATCCGGTCACGCAGGTCGTCTCCAAGCAGCTCCTGCCGGTGTACGACAAGCCGATGATCTACTACCCGCTGTCGACCCTGATGCTCGCGGGCATCCGCGACATCCTGGTCATCTCCACCCCCGAGGACACGCCGCGCTTCAAGGCGCTCCTCGGCGGCGGCGAAAAATGGGGCATCCGGCTCTCCTACGCGGTGCAGCCTCGCCCCGACGGCCTCGCGCAGGCGTTCATCATCGGCCGCGACTTCGTCGGCAAGGAGCG
>JBJMWH010000046.1:0-6359 GCA_045810245.1 Burkholderiales bacterium
CCGCATCATCGCCAACGCTCTCGATGTTTTTGGAAGAATCGATGTCGTCGTCAACAACGCCGGCATCTTGCGCGACCGCTTTTTCTTCAACATGTCCGTCGAAGAGTGGCGCGCCGTCATCGACGTGCACCTGAACGGCTCGTTCTACGTCGCGCGCGCGGCCGCGCCGCACTTCAAGTCGCAGGAGTCGGGCTGCTATATCCACATGACCTCGACCTCCGGCCTGGTCGGCAATCTCGGCCAGGCGAACTACTCTGCGGCCAAGCTCGGCATCGCGGGATTGTCCAAGTCGATCGCGCTCGACATGGCGAAATACCACGTGCGCTCGAACTGCATCTCGCCCTTCGCCTGGAGCCGCATGATCGGCTCGATCCCGGCCGAGAGCGACGACCAGAAGGCGCGGGTCGAAAAGCTGAAAGCGATGGAGACTGCGAAGATCGCGCCTCTCGCCGTCTTTCTGGCATCAGAGGAGGCAAAAGAGATCAGCGGCCAGATCTTCGCGGTGCGGGCCAACGAAATCTTCCTCATGAGCCAGAGCCGGCCGCTGCGCTCGGTGCATCGAGGGGAGGGCTGGACGCCCGAGACCATCGCCGCGCACGCCATCCCGGCGCTGCGCGCGCATTTCTATCCGCTGGAGCGATCGCAGGACGTCTTTTCCTGGGACCCGTTGTGAGCCGCGTCCTGGTCGTCGATCCGATCGCAGCCGCCGGCGAGGAGGTGCTCGCCCGCCAGGCCGAGGTCGTGCGCGCGCCCGACAGCGCACCCGAAACCACCCGCAGCCTGGCTACCGGTTGCGACGGCATCATCACGCGCAGCAAGCTGCCCGACGACGTGTTCGACGCCGCGCCGCGCGTGCGCGCCGTGGCGATCCACGGCACCGGCATCGACCTCGTGCCGCTGCAGGCGGCGACGGCCCGCGGAGTCATGGTTTCGAACATTCCCGGCGGCAACGCGCAGTCGGTCGCCGAGTACTGCGTGCTCGCGATGCTGCTGCTGGCGCGAAACGTTCTCGGAATCAGCAATGCCTTGAAGCAGACGTCGTGGGACGCGGCGCGTGCCATGGGCGCGGGCACCCACGAAATCGCCAACATGACCGTCGGCATCGTCGGCGTCGGCGCGATCGGCTCACGCGTGGCCCGCATCGCACGGCGCGGTTTCGGCATGCGCGTGCTCGGCAACCAGCGCAGCCTCGAGCGCCTGCCGCCGGAGGCTCTGCCCGCCGAGCTCGGCGCGCTGGTGAAGGCGAGCGACTTCGTGGTCCTCACCTGCCCGCTCACGCCCGAGACGCGCCACCTCTTCGATCGCGAGCGCCTCGCGCGCATGAAGAAGAGCGCGTGGCTCATCAACGTCGGCCGCGGCCCGGTGGTGGAGGAAGCAGCGCTGGTCGAGGCGCTGCGCGAGAAGCGCATCGCCGGGGCCATGCTCGACGTGTACGAGCACTACCGCCTCGAGCCCGGCCACCCGCTGTTCTCGCTCGACAACGCGATCCTCACGCCGCACCTCTCGGGCATGACGATCGAGTCGCGCGAGCGCATGGGCGTCACCGCCGCCGAGGAGATGCTGCGCATGCTCGCCGGCGAGGCGCCGCGCAATTTCGTGAACCCTCAGGCGAAGCGCATCGATGCGTAGGCTAGCCTTCCTCATGCTCCTGGTCTTCACGAGCTCCGGCTTCGCCCAATACCCGGCGAAGCCGCTCAAGTGGATCGTCCCCTTTCCGCCGGGTGGCCCGACCGACTCCTTTTCGCGTCCGGTTGCGGCGAAGCTCGGCGAGCTGCTCGGCCAACCGGTGGTGGTGGAGAACATCGCCGGTGCGGGGGCCGCGATCGGCACCGAGCGGCTTGCCAAGTCGCCGCCCGACGGCTACACGCTGGCGCTCGCAACGCCGGGCACCCATGCCATCAATCCGCATCTCTACGGGGCACGATTGCAGTACGACGCGCTGAAGGACTTCACGCCGCTCACCCTCGCCGTGCGCTACGTCAACGTCCTGGTCGTCAACCCGAACGTTCCGGCGCGCAACGTTGCCGACCTCGTCGCCTACGCGAAAGCCAGTCCCGGCAAGGTGACCTTCGGCTCCGCCGGCAACGGTTCGTCGAACCATCTCTCCGGAGAGGTGCTGAAGTACGTCACCGGCGCGCCGATGCAGCACGTGCCATACAAGGGCAGCGCAGCGGCGCTCACCGACGTGATCGCCGGGAACATCACGTGCATGTTCGACATCCTGGTTACTTCGCTGCCCCAGGCGCGCAGCGGGCGGGTGCGCGCACTCGCGGTGACAAGCGCGACGCGCTCTCCCTTCGCTCCGGACGTTCCCACCATGGCCGAATCCGGCGTTCAGGGCTACAGCGACGCCGGCGCCGATTTGTGGTTCGGCGTCGTCGCGCCCGCCGGGCTGGCACCGGCGATTGCACGGACCCTCAACCAGAAGCTGATCGAAGCCTTGCGCTCGCCCGAAATCCGGCAGCGCCTGAGCGCGCAGGCCTTCGAGCTCTGGACAAGCACGCCGGAGGAATTCGCGCGCGTGATCCGCGCCGACCACGAAAAATGGGGCCGTATCGTCAAGGCCTCGGGCGCGCGAGTGGACTGATGAAGCCCGAGTCGCCCGCCGCCGCCACGGCGCTGCCCGATAGCCGCGGGTTGAACCTGTTCACGGTGGATCCGGACTTCGACGACCTCCTTGGGCTGTACCTCCAGCCCGAGCTGCACCAGCATTTGCGGCCGCATCTGGAAACGCTCGGCGCCCTCGCCGGCGGCGAGCTCGACGAGCTCGCGCTGACCGCGGACCGCAATCCGCCGAAGCTCCACGCCCGCAGCCGCTCGGGCGAAGACCGGCAGTGGATCGAGAAGCATCCGGCCTATCGCCGCCTCGAGGAAGTGGCGTTCTCCCGGTTCGGCCTCGCGGCCATGTCGCACCGCGCCGGCGTGCTCGGCTGGCCGCGGCCGCTGCCCCCGATCGCGAAATACGCCCTCACCTATCTGTACGTGCAGGCCGAGTTCGGCGTGTGCTGCCCGCTCTCCATGACCGATGCGCTCGCCCGCACGCTATCGCGCTGCGCCGACCCGTCGCTGACAACACGCTACCTGCCCGGCCTCACCTCGCAGGACATGGACACGCTGACACAAGGCGCGATGTTCATCACCGAGCAGGTCGCCGGCTCGGACGTCGGCGCCACGGCCACGCGCGCGGTGCGGAAGGAGGATGGCTGGCGCCTCTACGGCGACAAGTGGTTCTGCTCGAATGCCGACGCGGGTGTCGCCCTGGTTCTCGCACGGCCCGATGGCGCGCCCGCCGGCACGAAAGGCTTGTCCCTCTTCCTGCTGCCGCGCCGCCTCGAGGACGGCAGCGACAATCGCTACCGCATCGTGCGATTGAAGGACAAGTTTGGCACGCGCGACATGGCCAGCGGCGAGATCCGCCTGGAAGGCGCGACGGCCTACCTCGTGGGCGACGCGCAGCGCGGCTTCATGCAGATGGCGGACATGATCAATATGTCGCGCCTGTCGAACGGCATGCGCGCCGCCGGGATGATGCGCCGCGCGCTGACCGAGGCGCTCTTCTGGGCGCGGCACCGCGTGGCATTCGGCCGCCGCCTGGTCGAGATGCCGCTCATGCGCCGGCAGCTCCTCAAGCTCATGCTCCCCGCGGAAGCCGCCCGCTCGGTCATGCTGTACACGGCGATCCAGCTCGCCGCCGCAGACGGCGGCGACGAGGCGGCACGGCGGCGCGTGCGGCTCCTCACGCCGCTCCTCAAGTTTCGCGCCTGCCGGGACGCGCGCCGCGTCACCGGCGACGCCATGGAGGTACGCGGCGGCTGCGGCTACATCGAGGAATGGTCGGATGCGCGGCTTCTGCGCGACGCGCATCTCGGCTCCATCTGGGAAGGCACCTCCAACATCGTCGCACTCGACGTGCTGCGCGCGATCCGCAAGGAGCAGGCCCTTCCCGCCCTGCTGTCCGCATTTCCCGGTGATGCCTTCGTGGCGAGAGCCGGCACCTTCGCATCGGCCGCGGACGAAGCGCACGCGCGCCAGGCGGCGAGCGGCCTCTACTATGCAGTCGCGGCAGCGATCCTCGATCAGGACTGGCTCAAGCTGCCGCACCGCCGCGCGCTCGCCGCCCTGGGGAGGCAACATCGTCTGGAGCCGCGCGATCCGCTGCACACCGTCAAGCCGGTATTCGAGGAGCTGCTCGACGCATGAAGATCCAGGACATCAAGGCGTTTCCGACCTCGTTTCCGATCCCGCCCGCGAACCGCGTGGCGCTCGGCATCGGCACCGCGGTGAAGCGTGACGCCGTGGTGGTGAAGGTCATCACCGACGAGGGCCTAGTGGGATGGGGCGAAGCCCACCACGGCCGCGCTCATACCGCGGTGGCGAAGCTCATCGAAACCACGCTCAGGCAGTTGATTTTGAATCTCGACCCATTCGATGCCGTCGGAGTATGGGAGCGCATGTACCGCTTCCAGCTCGCGAGCCACGGCATGGGTGCCGGCGCATGCCTCGCCATGAGCGGCATCGACATGGCCCTCTGGGATATTCGCGGCAAGGCTCTTGGAACTCCCCTTTATCGTCTTCTCGGGGGAAGCCGCAAGGCAGTTCCTGCGTACGCAGGCGGCGTGTCCCTCGGCTACCAGCCGCCGCAGACGCTCATCGAAGAAGCGAGAAAGAGCCTCGAGCAGGGCTACAAGGCGATCAAGCTGCGGGTCGGAGACAGCGTTCCCAACGACATCCAAAGGATGAAAGCGGTAAGGCAAGCCTTCGGCGACGAGCTCGTGATCCTCACCGACGCCAACATCGGCTACCAGCCCGAACAGGTGCGACGCGTCATGCCGGCGATGGACGAGCTCGCCATCGGCTGGCTCGAGGAGCCCTTCCCCGCCCAGGACTACCGCAGCTACCGCGAAGCGAAATCGTGGGGGCGCACGCCGCTCGCCGCGGGCGAGAACCATTACACTCGCTTCGAGTTCAACCGCGTGATCGAAGAGGGCGCCATCACCATCCTGCAGCCGGATCTCTCCAAGACCGGCGGCATCACCGAGGCGCTGCGCATCGCAGCGCTCGCCTCCGCGTGGAAGCTGCCGGTGCATCCGCACAGCTCGATGACCGGCCTCAACCACGCCGCGAGCATCCATTTCCTCGCCGCGATCGACAACGGCGGCTATTTCGAGGGCGACGTGTCGCGCTCCAACAAGTTCCGCGATGAGCTGGTCGAGAACCCGGGCGCGGTCGACCGCGACGGCAACGTCTGGCCGCCCGACAAGCCCGGCATCGGCCTCGAAGTGAACGAACAATTCCTCGTAAAGCATCCTCCGATCGAAGGCCCTGGATACGTCTGATGAAAACGCTCCGGTTTTTTCTCCTCAGTCTGCTTTTTGTTCCCGTCTTTTCTTTTTCTCAGGCCTATCCCAACAAACCCATCCGCTGGATCGTGCCCTACACCGGCGGCGGCATCACGGACGTCGTGACCCGCGTGGTGACGCAGAAGATGGCGAACGCGCTCGGCCAGCCGATCGTCGTCGACAACCGGCCGGGGGCGAACAGCATCCTCGGCTCCGACCTTGTGGCAAAGGCGGCCCCCGACGGCTATACGATGCTGACCGTCATCGCGGGCTATGCCGCGAACGTGACCCTGTACCAGGGCAAGCTGCCGTTCGATCCGGCGAAGAACCTGGTGCCCGTATCGCTCGCCGGAATTGCGCCCCTGATCCTCACCGCCAACGTCAACTTCCCGGCCAAGGACGTCAAGGAGCTGATCGCCTACGCCAAAGCCAACCCGGGCAAGGTCAACTTCGGTTCCTCCGGCATCGGCGCGGCGGCGCACCTCACCACCGAGCTTTTCAAGCAGACGGCCGGGATCGACATGGTGCACGTGCCCTTCAAGGGCACCGCGCCGGCGCTCACCGCGGAGATGGCGAACGACATCCAGATCCTGGTCGACGTGCCGAGCACGCTCATGCCGCACGTGCGCGGCGGCAAGATCAAGGCGCTCGCCATGTTCTCGAAGCAACGCATCCAGGGCGCGGCCGAAGTGCCGACCATGGCCGAGGCCGGCGGCCCGCCGCTCGAGTCCTCGACCTGGGTGCTGTTCATGGCGCCCGGCGGCACACCCAAGCCGATCGTCGATCGGCTAGCGGCGGAAACCGCGAAGGCGATCAACGAGTCGGAGATCAAGACCCGCTTCAACGACATCGGCATCATTCCGGTCGGCAACTCGCCCGATGAAGCGCGCAAGTTCCTCCAGGACGAGGTCGCAAAATGGGCCAAGGTGATCACCACCGCCGGCGTGAAGGCAGAGCAATGAAGCGATTTTCTTTGGTGAGAATGAAACAGCTTCTGGCCGCGCTTGTTGGATTCACGAT
>JBJMWH010000047.1:0-3782 GCA_045810245.1 Burkholderiales bacterium
GGCGCGACGTTGACGATCACCCGCACTGGCCTAGTCGGCCACGATTGAGCATTTGCCGTAACACAAATAATCATCCCTACCAAACCTGCGAGGACTACGTTCATTCCCTCTCCTACTCGACCTTGATGTTCGCGTCCTTGATGACCTTGCTCCACTTCCGGATCTCCGAGCGCACGTAGGCCGCGAACTCCTCGGGGCGCTCGCCGCCGGTCTGCGATCCCATGGTCACGGCGTCGTCCTGCATTTCCTTCGTGCGCAGGACCCGCGAGATCTCCTGCTGCAGGCGCTCGATGAGCGGTTGCGGCGTGCCGGCCGGCACGAAGATGCCGTTCCAGCCGATGCCGTCGATCGCGGGAAAGCCGGCCTCGGCCATGGTCGGAATGTCCGGGATGATGCTCACGCGCTCGGGTCCTGCGACGGCGAGGCCGCGCAGCTTGCCCGAGCGGAGATGGTCGCGGATCACCACCGGGGCGAGGAACGCGGTGCTGACGTGTCCGCCGGTCAGGTCGGGGAGCTCGGCGCCGATCGCCTTGTACGGCACTTCGCGCACCTGGATGGCGGTGGTCGACTTCAGAAGCTCGCCCACCATCTGCGTGATCGCGCCCGTACCGCCCGACGCGTAGGTGAGGTCATTGGGGCGGGACTTGGCGAGCGCCACGTACTCCTTGACCGAATTCGCCGGCACCGAGGGGTGCACCACCATCACGAGCGGCGTGGAAATCAGTCGAGTCACGGCGACGAGCTTCTCGTTCAGGATGCAGCACGGGTCGGGCGTGACGAGATCGTTGAGCGCATTGTTGATCACGCCCTGGAACAGGGTGTAACCGTCGGGAGCGGAGCGCGCCACCTCGCGCGCGCCGATCATGCTGTTCGCCCCGGGACGGTTCTCGACAATGACCGGCTGGCCGAGCGACTCGGAGAGCTTGGGCGCGATGCGCCGCGCGGTGACGTCGACCGCGCTTCCCGGCCCGGTAGGCACGATCCAGCGAAGCGGCTTCGCAGGGTACGGCTGCGCCGACACGGATGCGGCAAGCAGCAACCCGAACAGCGCGAGCAGTGTTCTCATCGGGCGTTAGATCTGGCGCTTGAGGAAGTCGCCGACTTCCTTGTTGAAGCCCGCCGGGTTCTGGATGTTGGCGATATGCGCCGCCTTCGGCACCGAGCGGTGCTGCGCGCGCGGGACTTTCTTCGCCAGCTCGGCCATGAGCGCGGGCGGACCGCCCACCTTGTCTTCCGCTCCGGAAAGATAGAGCGTCGGCGCCTTGATCTGCGGCAGCTTGTCCTCGAGGTTCAGGCCGAGGAAGGCCGCGGTAACCCCGAGGTAGCCGAGCGTGGTGGTGCCGCGGATCATGTTGCGCACGTCCTGCAGCACTTTGGGATTCGCCGCCTTGAACTCGTCGGAGAACCAGCGCTGCACGGTCGGCTCCACGACTACTTCCACGCCGTCGTTCGCCACCGCTTCGCGGAGCTTGTGCCACATCGCCGCGAACTCCGGCACCATCTTCGCGCGGCAGCAGCAGGGCATGAGCGTGTTGACCCGCTGCGGCTGCTCGATGGCAAACGCCTGGACGATGCACCCGCCCAGGCCCAGGCCGACGAGATGCGTCTTCTCGATGTTGAGCTCGTTCAGCAGCCCGCCGAGGTCGCGCACCAGGAGCTCCATGCTGTAGTCGCCTTCGGTGGCGAGGGTATCGCCGTGGCCGCGCAAGTCGTAACGCAGCGTGCGGTAGTCCTTGCCGAGCGCTTCGACCTGCATGTCCCACATGGTGAGGTCGTTGGCGATGCCGGTGACGAAGGTGATGTAAGGCGCGCCCTCTTTGCCGTCGAAGCGGTATTCGATCTTGATGCCGTTGGTGTCGACCTGCGGCATGCGGCCTCCTCTCGCCCTATTCCGGCGTCACGCCGGCGAGGCGCACCTGCTCGGCGTAGGTGCGCAGCTCGGCGGCGACGAACTTCTTGAATTCGGCGGGCGTATCGGCCACCGGCTCCACCCCGAGCGCGGCGAGCTTCTCGCGCACGCCGGGATTCTGCATCGCGGTGCGCACTTCGCGATACAGCTTCTCGACGATGTCCACTGGCGTGCGCGCCGGAGCGAACATCGCGAACCACCCGCCGTCGTGCTTGTACTGGGGCAGCCCGGCCTCGGCGGTCGTCGGCACCTCCGGCGCCGACGGATGGCGCGTGGTCCCGGTGTACGCGAGCACGCGCACGCGGCCGTTCTTGTAGTGCGGCATGATGGGCGCCGGCGACGTGAACATCGCCTGCACTTCACCTGCGACGAGCGCCGCAGCCGCCGGCCCGCCGCCCTTGTACGGGATGTGCGTCATGTGCGTGCCGGTCTCTTTCTTGAACACCTCCATCGCGAGATGCCAGGTGTTGCCGACCCCGGGCGTGCTGTAGGAGAACTTGGAATCCGGCTTGCGCGCGAGCGCAATGAACTCCTGGAGGTTCTGCGCCGGCACCGAAGGATTCACGGCGAAAAAGAGTCCGCCATTGCTCACCAGGTTGGTGACCGGAGTGAAGTCCTTCTCCGTGTCGTAGGGCAGCGACTTGTGGATGAACGGATTGATCACGAATCCGGAGGAGTACACCATGAGGGTGTACCCATCGGGCGGCGCCTTGGCCACCACGTCGGCGCCGACGATGCCGTTGGCGCCGGGCCGGTTCTCGATCACGAAGGGCTGGCCGAGCTGCGCCTGGAGCTGTGCCGCGACCACACGCGCAACGATGTCGGGTCCGCCGGTCGCCGCCGGCACCACGACCCGCACCGGGCGATTCGGATAGTTCTGCGCCCATGCCGCCGTCGTCAGGGACAGAAGCGGCGACACGACCGCGGCTGCCAGGAACGTTCTGATCATGCTTCTTGCCTCCTCAGGAAATCATTGCCGCTACCGTCGGCCACGGATCGGGCTGCTCGTGCAGCTTCTTGAACGGCGCATGATCCTCGTGGGTCATCCGCTCGAGGATCTCCTGCTTCACCGAAGGCCGGGCCAGGACGCGTTTGTACCATGCTCCGACGCCGGGATGCGCATCCCAGAGCTGCGCCAAGCGCAGGAGGTCGAGGCGCAGCACGTACGGCACGGCCGCGATGTCGGCCAGCGAGAACTCGGGGCCCGCGAGCCAGCCGCCGCCCGCCGCATCGATCAGCTTGAGGAGCTTCGCGTGGTGCTCAAGCGCCTCACGCGCGAACTTCGACTCCAGGCCGTGGAGGACCACGTCGCGCTTGTACTCGGTGCGCTTCTTGAGCGGCGACTTGGCGAGCCTCTGGTCGATCTCTTCGCCGGTCAGGCCCGCGAACCAGGGCCGGAAGGCGGTGGCGAACGTCAGGATGGTGCAAGAGTTGTGCACGTACTCGTCGATCAGCTTGTTCACCATTCGCACCTGCGCCCGCGCGAGCGGTTCGCGCGGCATGAGCGCCGGGCTCGGAAACGCCTCGTCCAGGTAGTACAGGATCACCGACGACTCGATCACGATGCGGCCGTCATGGACGAGCGTCGGCACCACGCCGTTCGGGTTGAGCTTCATGTACGCCGGGTCGAACTGGTCGCCGCGCAGCGTCATCAGGTGGCTCTTGTACTCCAGCCCTTTTTCGGCCAGCGCCACGCGCACCTTCTGCGCGCAAACGGAATTCACACTGTGGTAGAGCTCGAGGCTCATTTGGCGGCTTGAATCGCCTGCCAGACGCGGTGCGGGGTCGCGGGCATGTCGAGGTGCTGCACCCCGAGGGGCCGGAGCGCGTCGAGGACGGCGTTCATCACCGCCGGGGGGGCGCCGACGCAGCC
>JBJMWH010000048.1:0-8179 GCA_045810245.1 Burkholderiales bacterium
CAGGGCCGCGAACATCAAGAACGACTGAGGAAAAAATCGGGGTCAGAGCCCTATTTCCGAAGCTTCGCGTTCCGGAAATAGGGCTCTGACCCCGATTTTTTTACCCGCGCCGATCAGGCCGCACAGAACGGCTTCAGGCACGCAGTTCCTTCGCGGTCAGCGAATACGCGCAGCGATACAGTCCTTCGATGCGGCCGGGCAAGGCACCCTGCGCTTCGAGCTCGCCCAACCCTTCTGCGACGAGCCCCCGCACGGCTTCGACGTCGTATCCGTACACGAGGAGAATACAGTCTGCCTGCGCATCCATTCCCCGGATTTGATGCTCCGCGGTGCGCGGAACGTCGGCGGACATCGATTCGAGCAGATGCGCCGCGGCAAGTCCTTTGCGCCCCGGCAGCAGCGGCATGATGTCCGCCGCGAGCCATTTCAGGAGCGAGCCGCGCTTGCGCGGAGCCGGGGAAAAACGGATCGTTGCCGCCGCCTGCGCAACTCCGCCGCCAAAGGTCGCTCGCACCCGGCACAGGCTGCGCACCATGTTGCGGTGATGCGGCATCATCTGGCGCGACCACGGCGTGGGGTTGTTGAGGCGGTCGAGGTAAGCCCCGCCGGTCATCGTTTTCAGGTCCCTCGCTTCGTAAAGAACGCAGTACGAAGGCTCGCCCGAGTCGGCGACCCAGCGCGTGCCGCGCAGGAATCCCGGGATGCCGAGGCGCTCGGGCATGTGCTCGTGCGTATGCCAGTCCTCCCATTCCACCCGCACCTCGGGCGGCACATCCCACCACATGGCGATGGCAGCGCGGCCGAGCACCCCTACCCCTTGTAGCCCAGGAGCCGGGGCAGGAAGAGCACGAGCTCGGGCACCAGCGTGATGAGCGCGAGCGCGCCGATCATCACGGTGAGGAACGGCATCACCTCGCGCACGATGTCCTTCAGCGGCACCTCGGCGATCTTGACCATCATGAAAAGGAGCAACCCGTAAGGCGGCGTCACCAGCCCGATCATGATATTCACCACCGCCACTACTCCGAAATGCACCGGATCGATACCCAAGGCGTGCGCGGTGGGAAGCAGCACCGGAACGATGACCAGCAGAATGGTGGTCCCCTCGAGGAAGCAACCCAGGACGAGCAAAAGGACGTTGACGGCGAAAAGGTAGGCGAGCGGAGAGAGCTCATACCCCTTGAGCGCTGTGCTGAGTGCCCTGGGGATGTTCTCGATGGTGATCACGTAGTTGAACACCAGGGCGCCCGCGATCAGCATGCCGATCGACACCGTGACGCGCGCGCTCGTGAGCAGCGACGTATAGATGTCGTGCAGGCCGGTGGAGCGATAGAGGAACACCGAAATTGCGAGCGCGTACGCCGCCGCGGTGGCCGCGGCTTCTGTCGGCGTGGTAATTCCGCTATATAGGCAGCCGAGCAGGATCACCGGCATCAAGAGCGCAGGGAGCGCCTCCCAGGTCAGGCGCGGCCACTCGCGCAGCGGCACGGCCGGCTCGACCGGAAAGTTGCGCCGACGGGCGGTCAACGCGATCAAGGCCATCTGCATCACGCCGAGCAGCAGGCCGGGGATGACGCCGCCGAGAAAGAGATACCCGATAGAGGTATCGGAAATCAGCGCGTACAGCACGAGCGGTATCGACGGCGGGATGATCGGTCCGAGCACCGACGATACCGCGGTCAGCGCGGCGGCGAAGGCCGGGCTGTACTTGCCGTCGCGTGTCATCAACGACTGCATCAGCTTGCCCGAGCCGGCGGCGTCGGCGAGGGCCGAACCCGACATGCTGGCGAAGACGATGCTCTGCACCACGTTGACCTGCGCAAGCCCGCCGCGGAAGCGCCCGACGAGCGCATTGCACCAGCGCAGCAGCCGGTCCATGATGCTGCCCGAATTCATGAACTCTGCGGCGAGGATGAAAAGCGGGATCGCGAGCAGCAGGTAGCTCGTGTACATGCCGTTCAGGAGCTGCTCGGCCGCGGTCCCCATGTCGAGGCCCTTGAGGTACAGGTAGAAGATCGAGCCCGCGATCATCGCGTGGCCGATCGGCAGGCCGAGCAGGCTCAGCGCGACGATCGCCAGGACGCAGAGAAAGAACGGGCTCGCGGGATTCACAAACCCGGGCCGCGTACCAGCCGCCACAGGATCCAGAGGTAGCGCGCGATCACCGCGACGACGAAAATAAGGTAGATCGAGTACATCCAGTCGAGGCGCACGTGCAGATAGGACGAGCGCTCCACTTTCATGAAGGTGACGTAGCTCCAAGTCGCGGGGAAGGACACGCCGTACAGCAGCACGAGCGCGATGCCCGCCAGGATTCCCATGACCCGGCGCGCACGGCGACCGGCTGCCGAATAGAGGAGGTCAAAGCGGATTTCCTCCTCTTCGTTCAGCACGAACGCCGAGCCCCAGAGCACCAGCCAAAGCCACGCGGCGACGGTCAGCTCGGAGGTCCAGCCGACCGGGAAGTTGAAGAAGTAGCGGAACACGATCTGCAGCAGGAACGCGACGAACATCACGCCGAGCAGCGCGGCCATGACGTTCTCGGCGCGGCGATGGAGCCAGGCGGCCGCCTTCGGAGCGAAGGCTTTCACTTCATCGCGTTGATTTTTTCGAGCATGCCTTTGGGCCACTCCTTCGCTTCGTCCGAGGCGAGGTAGACCTTCTGCGCGTGCGCGCGGAAGGCGTTGACGTCGGGGGCGTACACCTCGAGGCCCTGCTTCCTGAACTCCGCGGCAAGCTCGGCCTCGCGCTTGAGGTGCTCCGCGGCGCTCCAGTTGACGGCCTTGTCGACCGCGGCCTGGAAAGACTTCTGCCGCGCAGGCGCCATGGCGCTCCAGGTCTTCATGTTCAGCGTGAGGAGATCGAAGCCGACGAGGTGCGAGGTGAGCACGATCTGCGACATCACCTCGTAGAATTTCATGTTCTGGACGTTGGGCAGCGGGTTGTCCTGCCCGTCGATGGCGCCGGTCTGCAGGCCGGTGTAGACCTCGGCGTAGGCCATGGGCGTAGGGTTGGCGCCGAGCGAGCGGCCGAGGAGCTGCCAGGCGTCTCCCGGCGGCATCCTGAGCTTGACGCCCGCCAGATCCGAGGGCGTCGCGATCTTCTTCTTCGGCTTCAGGCCCACCTGCCGCGTGCCGAAGAATGTGGGCCCGAGGATCTTCACCTTGAGCTTGTCCTCGACCATCTTTTTCATCTGCGCGCCGAGGTCACCGGCGAAGAAGGCGTTCAGGTGGTTGGCGTCGCGGAAGAGATAAGCGGAGGTCAGGATGGACCACGCCGGCAGCTGCTTGGAGATGTCCTGGGGCGCAATGTTGCCCATCTCGAGGTTATCGCGCTGCAGCGCGACGAGCTCGGTGCCCTGCTTGAAGAGCGTGCCGCCGTAGAATGTTTCGAGCTTGAGATCGGCTTCGATGTCCTTCGCCAGCATGCGGATCATGTCGGCGCGGATGTCCTTCTCGGAGAACACCGCCGCGAAGCGGATGGTGGGCTTCGCCTGCGCCGCGGTTTCCAGGCTGGCGGGCAGCGCTGCGGCCGCGGCCAGGACTGCGGCGGCCTTGAGCGCCGAACGGCGCTCGGGATTGAAGTCCATGCTTTGCCTCCTCCTATGAACGGTTTCGCGTAGTAGGTCGCGTGGCGGGTTGCTTCCGGTTCGTGAGATAGCTCAGGATGATGTCCGCCACGATGTCGCGGCGCCGCGCCACGTCGCCCTTGGACCCCATGTCCAGCTTCATCTGTCGCTTCTAGTCCGCGAGCACGTGACGCGCGGTCCTCAGCCGCGCGTCACGCATATCGTCGCCGCGCAGCTCGCGCAGCGCGTAGGCCGCGAATTGCGCGCTCACGTCTTTCCTCCAGTAAAGATCGAGGTCGGCGTTGTCCATGGGCTTCGCCCGCGAGGCGACGAGGCGCGCGGCTTCTTCGATCACCTCATCCGTGAGCTTCTTGCCCTTGAGGAACTGATTCGCCTTCTCGACCAGGAACGGGCGCGAAGCCACGGCGCCCAGCGCGACCCTTGCTTCTTCCACCGTATCGTCGGAAAAGCGTATGGCTGCGCCTACCCCTAGAACGGGGAAATCGAACGCACCGCGTCGACGCAGCTTCCAGTACGTGCTCTTCCAGCCCGAAGGAATGCTCACCTCGGTGAGGATCTCGTCGGGCCGTCGCTTGAGGTAGTCGATCCCGTCGTTGTTGTATAGATCCTCCAAGGACAAGGTTCTTTCGTCTCTTGAGGATACAAGCGTTACCGCCGCGCCGAGCGCCATCAACGCCGGGGCGCAATCGGTGGACGAGGCGGCGACGCAACGCTTGCTCGCCGTGGCCACCCAGCAGATGTCGCCGTCCTTCTTCAGGCAGAAGTCGATCGCCTTGCGCCACTCATAGTTCTGGTTGTAATAGTTGCAGCGGGTGTCGATGCACAGGTTGCCCCCGATGGTGCCCATGTTGCGAAGGTGCACGGTGGCGACCTGATGTGCGGCTTGGCGCAGTCCGAGCGGCAGTTGCTTCTGGTTTACGATTTCGGTGAGCGTTGTGCCGGCACCGAGCGCGGAACCATTGCGCTTTATCTCTTGAATATTTCTTAAAGAGACCAGAATCTTTGGCGCCATCTGCCGCCGCTTCATGTTCGGCAGCAGGTCGGTGCCGCCCGCGATCAGCATCGCGTCCGGGCCTTCGCCGGCGAGAATGCGCGCGGCCTCCTGCACCGACTTGGGCGCGCGGTGCTCGAACCAGGGAAGGCGCATCATGCCGCGCGGACCTTGAGCTTGGGCTTCTCCGCGCCCTTCCGTGCGTTGCCGTCGCCGCCTTCCCATGGCGGCGATACTTCGACAGGTTGGGGAAACGGCACGGCGGGAAACGTCGTCGGCCCGACACGCCCTTCCTTCCCGGCGGCTTTCAGCTCCAAAGCCTTCAAGACCTTGTCCGGGGTGATCGGAATCTCGTCGATGCGCACGCCGACGGCGTCGTAGATCGCGTTCGCCACCGCGGGCATCACGGGGAGGAGCGGCCCCTGCCCCACTTCCTTGGCGCCGAACGGGCAGTTCGGGTCCGGGTCCTCGACCAGGATGGTGTCGACCTCGGGCATGTCGAGCGAGGTGAGGCTCTTGTACTCGAGGAGGGACGGGATCTTGTGCACCAGCGCGTGCGAAAGCTTCGGCGGCAGGCGGCGGAACACCTGCTCCTCCATCAGCGCCTCCGAGAGCCCCATGTACACGCTGCCCTCGACCTGGCCGCGCGCAAGCACCGGGTTGATGGTGCGGCCGATGTCGTGGGCGATCCAGATCTTCGGCACCGTGATCCAGCCGGTCGCCGGATCGACCTCCACCTCGACCACGCAGGCGGTGTACGAGTAGGCGGGCGACGGACCGACGCCCGCGCCCTTGAAGCGCCCGGGCGCGCGCGGCGGGCGGTAGGAGCCGACCGAGCCGAGGGTGCCGAATTTTTCTTCGGCGAAACCGGCGGCCTCGGCGAACGTCAGGCTCCGGCTTTCGAAAGATACTCTTCCATCCGAAAAGACGAGGCGATCCGGCGCGACGTCGAGCTGCTCCGATGCCGCGGCGGCGATCATCTGTTTTATTTTTTCAGAAGCTTGAATCGCGGCGTTGCCCATCATCACGGTGACGCGGCTCGAGTAGGAGCCGAGGTCCACCGGCGTGATGCCGGTGTCGCCGGTGATGCAGCGCACGCTGAAGGGATCGACGCCGAGCACCTCGGCCACGATGGCGACCAGCACGTCGTCGGAGCCCTGCCCGATCTCGGTCGCGCCGCAGAAGACGGTGACCTGGCCGCTGCGGTCGACGAGGAGCTGAACGCCGCTCTGCGGCATCTTGTTGTAGTAGATCGGCAGGCCGGCGCCGCAAAGGTACGAGCCGCAGGCAATGCCGACGCCGCGCCCGAACGGTAGTTTTCGATGTTTGGTTTTGAAGGAAGAGCGTTCGACCACTTGGTGAATGCACTCGGCCAAGCCGATCGAGCCGACCTTGAGCCAGTTCGCGGTGAGCGAATCGGGCTTCACGATCATCCCGAGGCGCAGCTCCGCCGGATCCATGCCCAGCTTCTCGGCAATCTTGTCGAGCTGGACTTCCTGCCCGAAGCGGGGCTGCGGCGTGCCGTGGCCGCGCTTGGGGCCGCAGGGCGGCTTGTTGGTGAAGACGCGCGCGGCCTCGAACTTGTAGCGCGGAAGCTCGTACGTCACGGTCTGGAGCGCGCCGGTGTAGAAGGTGCTCGCGACGCCGTAGGAGCCGTAGCCGCCGCCGTCGACCAGGGTCTGCAGATGCATTGCCGTGAGCTTGCCGTCCTTCGTCACGCCGGTGCGGAACTTCATCAGCACCGGATGGCGGCCACGGTGCATGTAGAACACGTCCTCGCGGTTGAGGCAGATCTTCACCGGACGGCCGAGCACCATCGCGGCCTTCGCCACGGTCATCTCGTGGTTACACACGTCGCACTTGCCGCCGAAGCCGCCGCCGTTCGGCGTCGCAATGACTCTTATTTGAGTTGGCGAAAGTTGTAAAACCCGAGCGAGAGACCGGTGAACGTAGTGCGGCACCTGGGTCGACGACCAGAGCGTGAGCTTGCCCTCGCCGTCCACCTCCGCGACCGCGGCGTGCTGCTCGATCGGCAGGTGGGTGTTGCCCTCGTAGAAGAACAAGTCCTCGAACACGTGATCGGACGCGTCGATCGCTTCCGCCACCTCGTTGGACCGGCCG
Source organism: Burkholderiales bacterium (assembly GCA_045810245.1). Lineage (GTDB taxonomy): Bacteria > Pseudomonadota > Gammaproteobacteria > Burkholderiales > SG8-39 > SCGC-AG-212-J23. The sequence goes on from JBJMWH010000048.1 coordinate 6,702, forward strand.
GCGAACTCGAAGGCCTGCAGGCGATGGATGTTGCCGAGCTCGCTGTAGGCATGAATTCTCGGCTCCGGGTTTTGCAAGGCCTCGATCGGATCGGCGATCGTCTTGAGGAGCTTGTACTTCACATCGATCAGATCGAGGGCTTCGAAAGCGGTCTGCTCGTCCTTCGCCACCACGGCGGCCACCGGGTCGCCGACGTAGCGCACGTGCTCGGGCGCGAGCGGATATTCGTCCTGCGTGACCGGCAGGATGCCGAAGCTGACCGGGAAATCCTTGCCGGTGAGCACCAGATGAACACCCGGGTGTTTGTTCGCTCTTTCCACATCGATTGATTGGATCAGGGCGTGAGGGTGCGGCGAGCGCAGCAGGCGCATGTGCAGCATGCGCGGCAGCGAGAGGTCGTCGGCGAAGCGCGTCTGGCCGGTGACCTTGGCGCGGCCGTCGACGCGCCTGCGCGGCTTGCCGATGACCTTCATGTTCGCGCCTCGAGGCGCTTCGCCGCCTCTTCGATGGCTTCGAAGATCTGCTGGTAGCCGGTGCAGCGGCAGAGATTCCCGGAGACCGCTTCCCGGATGCGTTCGCGCGAGGGGTTCGGCTCGCGCTCGAGCAGGGCTTTCGCGGTCATGAGGAGGCCGGGGGTGCAGTAGCCGCACTGCGCGGCGCCGAGGTCGGCGAACGCGGCTTGCAGCGGGTGCAGTTCGGCGCCCTGCGCCAGCCCCTCGACGGTCTCGACGTGGCGGCCCTCGCACTCGAGCGCGAGCACGAGGCAGGAGAGTTGCGGCTCGCCGTCGACCAGCACCGCACAGGCGCCGCACTCGCCGAGCTCGCAGCCGTGCTTGGTGCCGGTGAGGCCGAGGTCCTCGCGCAGCACCTCGAGCAGCGTCTTGTACGGCGCGAACGAGACCTCGAGCGTTTCGCCGTTGACGCTCAGGTTGAGCTGCACGTTGCGCCGCATGCCTCGACTCCCCGCGATTGTTCGTACCCCGAACAAATCTGGCGCTACTCTACCCCAAAGCCCCTCTGGCGCACAGGGTCGGCGCGGCGGTAAGATCGCACGCCACCCAGCCCCTTTACGTCGTTCCCCGGAGGAATACCCATATGACGCTACGCATCGGCGACGAAGCCCCCAATTTCAAGGCCGAAACCACGCAGGGCCCGATCGATTTCCACCAGTGGATCGGCAACGGCTATGCGGTGCTCTTTTCGCACCCGAAGGATTTCACCCCGGTGTGCACCACCGAGCTCGGCACCATGGCCAAGATGAAATCCGAGTTCGACAAGCGCAACACCAAGATCATCGGCCTTTCGGTCGATCCGGTGAACGACCACGAGCGCTGGGCGAAGGACATCGAGGAGACGCAAGGCACGGCGCCGAACTATCCGATCATCGGCGACGCCGATCTCAAGATCTCGAAGCTCTACGACATGCTGCCGGCCGAAGCCACGCCCGGAAAGCGCACCGCGGCCGACAACCAGACGGT